>JAGHDU010000210.1 GCA_021159785.1 Staphylothermus sp.
CTTATGGACTCATATGTAGGAGAACTACCTAAGCCAGCAAGAACAACTCTTTTGAATTTTCCAGTAATCCTTAGAACATATGCTTCTCCTTCTTCACCATTAAACTCTCTTGTTTCAATGATTTCATCCAATAATTTACCAGCAATATTCTTCACATAATCTGGTACTTTTAATACACCATCCTTCCTAACAAATACAACTAACGAATCAGCCTCTATTTCATCAAGTGGATTCGAAGTTGCCGAGTACTCGAGTTTAGTCATAACCAAACACCCAAGAATCTACTATTTACACATGTACATATAAATAAACGATATACACGGAATGGTTAATAAACTAAACGAAACAGTTAGATATTCAATCCCGTAGGAAAATAATTAAGCAACAATGACAACATAGTATTCAACAAAATAAGCGGGTAAGAACCAGAAATGATCGTAGGAATAATACTCGCTGCTGGCGAGAGCAGAAGGTTTCCAGGTAATAAATTATTATTTAAATGGGAGGGGAAACCGATAATCAGACGTACACTGGAAAACGCGCTGAGAAGCAAGATCAATAAGATAATAGTGGTTCTTGGACATAATAAGGATCTAATCCTTGAAACAATAAAAGACCTAGATGATAAAGTGGTACATGTATATAATGAAGAATACAAAAAAGGAATGAGTACCAGTGTAAAAACAGGCGTAAAATATGCCTACGAAAATTATGGCGAAGAAATAGAAGGTATTCTAATAACTCCCGGAGATACAGCATGGATTCCTCCAGAGGCATACGACATAGTGATAGATAAATTCATAGAGAAAAAGCCATTAATAGCAGTAGCAGCATATCAAGGAAGAAGGGGTCACCCAATAATATTTCATAAACTATTAATATCGGAGATATTGAAAATAAACGAAGAAACTAGGGGGTTAAAGAAAATTACTAAAAAATACCGATTATATACATTAGTTGTAGAAACCCCTTATCCAGGAGTAATATTAGATATCGATACCTATAACGATCTAAATCGTGTTAAGTATGTGCTGAAAAAGTGATATAAATGAATATAGAGAAACGAATCAGGGAATTATATCAATTAAATCCAAAGACAAAAATACTCGTTGAAAAAATTCATGAAAAAGCCAAACAACTAGAGAAAAACGGGTATGACAATATAAGAATAATGAATTTCTGTGGAACACATGAATGGACTATAACCCACTTTGGTATTAGAACACTGATGCCAGAGAACATAGAACTGATAGCAGGACCTGGATGTCCGGTTTGTATAACACCTGGTCACTATGTTGATATCTTAATAGAACTATCATTCGAAGAATATACTATTCTAAGTTATGGTGATTCATATAAATTACCAGGAACCAGGGTTAGGGGTATTAGGAGCCTATTTGATGCAAAACTTCATGGTGGAAAAACTGAAGTAGTATATAGTTTCTATGATGCAGTAAAAAAAGCCAATGAGAATAAAGAGAAAAAATACGTATTCTTCGCCGTAGGTTTTGAAACAACTATACCGTCAACAGCAATCCCACTCATAAATGGACTAGTCCCCGAGAATCTCTATATGTTATCAGCTTATAGACTAACACCACCCATAATGAAGTACTTGCTGAATAACTATCCAGAAGCAAAATTAGGTGGAATAATAGCTCCCGGACATGTATCGGCAATTACAGGAGCTAATTCTTGGTCATTTCTTCCCAGAGAATATAACATTCCAACAGTTGTTGCTGGTTTCGAACCACTAGATGTATTAATAGCTATATACCATATATTAAAAATGCTTCTATTCAATAAACCATTACTAATAAATGAATATACTAGAGTTGTTAAACCAGAGGGAAACATCTACGCCAAAGAAGCAATCAATAAAGCGTATAAGATCGTTGGTTCCTATTGGAGAGGAATAGGATTCGTTCCATTAAGTGGAGCCACTCATAGAGAGGAATATAGTGACAGAGATATTCTAAGAGTTCTAGGTATTGAAGATAAACCTGTTGAAGATAAACTACCTGGATGCAGGTGTTCAGAGGTAACGCTTGGATTAGCAAAACCTACAGACTGTCCATTATTCTTGAGAACTTGTACTCCAAACAAACCCTATGGTCCGTGCATGGTTAGTAGTGAAGGAACCTGCAAGATCTGGACAGAAAACCTGCCTGTACGGATTAAGTAGTTTAAACAATAAATATTGGTATCGCTGATAATCCCATAAATAATCTCTCATATTTTGTAACTCTATGATGTAAGAATGGAAAAGGTATTTTTTCAGTAACTGTTTTTTGTCTAGTAGTAATAATTGCGTTAGCATCATCTAGTTCTTCGAGAGATTTCTTAACAAACTCCTCTATGCTAGTATGATCTATAACGATTGTATTGATTTTTAAACCCATATTACCAAGCTTATTCTGTAACTCAATTAATTTGTCTCTATTAGTTTTCTTTGATAAGATAATGTCAAGTAAAGCATTATGTTTATTACAAAGATAATATGCGAGCTCAATAGCTCTTTGCATATTATTAATATTAAGACAGACAAGACCAATCTTATTGATTCCATTCTTCAATAAATCTTCCTTCCTCTCAAAAGAATAAGGAGTTATAACTAATATTGGTCTAGGAATAACACTAACAATCTTAGAAGCTGTGGAACCGATAAGTCTGGATGGAGGAGTTGGGCTCGAAGAAGATGACAAAACTATTAAGTCTATATTGTATATTTCAACGTATTTTTTGATCTTCTTAACAGGGTCTCCTCGAAGGATAGTTTTCTTGATATAATGAACTCCCTTTCTATGTAATAAATACTCGATCTCTTCAATAGCTTCTCTAGCTATTTTCTCAAATGATTGATCTATTAACTTTGTATACAAACTCCTCTTTTTAGATAATTGAGGTATAACCGATAATATGTGATACACAGAATCTGGA
>JAGHDU010000031.1 GCA_021159785.1 Staphylothermus sp.
CAACATTAAGAGAGGACTTAGATCAATTTATGGATAAGTACTCTTATAAAAAAACTTGTACTACTAAGAAAGGTCTGTGTAGAAAACAAAACGAACACTGTCGAATAAGACCTCTGGAGATACATAATAAGCATAGTTGATGATTTAGAACTAGCAGAAGATATAATTATATGTTGTGAATACTATGGAAAAATACCAAAACAATTCATAGAGATAAAGAGAGCTATTATTGGGTCCGGATAACGAGCATAGTAGTATTCGTGACGAAATTATTTTTGTCTTTCATTCATATATGTTAATGAAGTAAAGCATCTGAAAGTCTTAATATATGATATAAATAGTCTATTGTACAATTATTACTTTAGGTAAAAACCACTCTTAATAAGGGATAATGTATTGAAGATTAGAATCAAGAACTTTAAAACAATAAGAGATGCTGAGTTTGAATTAGCTCCACTTACTATTTTAATGGGACCTCCTGCAAGCGGTAAGTCTAATGTACTGGATGCTTTAGCTTTTATTGGGTATTTTTATAGATTGTTACAGCTTGGCAGCGAATATGATAATAATACTGGAAATTTAGAGCCATTAAAGGCAATAGTAAGATCTCATAATCTAGAACAATTATTCAGATACCAAGACCTGTCATTGACAATAAGTATAGCTGTAGAGGATAAGAACACATTAATGGAGCTAAAGGTTTTCTATGAAAAAGGAAGCCCAAGGTTCTATGTAAATGATACCGACATTCTTTTCGACTTTGATAGATATATACATCAAGGAATCTCGAATATTATCAACAGATTAAATATTGCAAGCAAATTAGAGGATAAAATGCTTATAGAAGGTAGAATTTATGGTTATGATCGCTATGGGTTGTCTCTATCCTCGTGTCACAATTTATTGCATTGTGGTTTTCATTTACGTCTGAAGAACAATATTGTTCGAAATACCCCAAAGACTATTCTGAGTGAATTAGGATGGAATGCTCCACATATTATTAAGGATTCGCGTGAGATCATAGTTAATCTTAACTATACAATAACTGAGAAACTAGACGAGAAAGTAGAAGTTAAAGTGTCTAGATCGGGTAGTGTAGTTATTTTTGATTATGACGTAGAAGTAGATGTTACTAGTGTTTCAGATACAATATTCAGAATCCTTTACTATTTGTTAGCTCTTCGTTCTGGGATTAATTATGTTAAGAAGTATGGGCTTGAGAAAAAGTTCATATTTTTACTCGAAGGACCAGTGGCTCATGTATTTCCATTCTTTACGGATTTACTAGCTGATTACATCAGTAAGGCCGCCCAAAACACTTATGTTGTCGTCACCACTCATAACCCTATTCTTGTATCTACGCTATGGGATCGTGTAAAAGATGTAAAGACATATTATGTTATGAGGGATAAACAGGGTTCAACAAATGTAGCTGAAATAGATATAGCAAAGTTAGCAGAGGAGTTAATAACTTCCGAAGATCTACTATTCATGTCTCCAAGAGAGGTCTTGGAAAAATATGCTGTGAAGAATCCATAAAGCATTGGTTATAGTAAAATGGTGAAAATATTGAAAGTAATAGCTGAATGCTATGCAAATAAATGCCTAGCAATTGAACTTAAGCATTATATTCAAAACCTTATGGGTATTGAAGAGGCCAAAACTGTACATAGTTTTAAGCATGGTAGAGATAGAATACTTAAAAATATTGAAAAGTATACCCAACAAACGTCTGAGGTAATAATTGCCGTAATTGACTATGAACAAGGAGTTTCGAGAAAATTTATCGAAAAACAATTCGAACTATCAGAAATAACTAGCTCGATATATCTCGGCATACATAAACAGAAAGCAAATATTATAGCTATAATATTTGATCCAAATATAGAGGAAGCTGTTCTCTGTAAATACTTCAATTACTTATGCAGAAACCTTGAATACTATAATCGAATAAAATCAAGTGAAGCATGCAAATTTCTAATGGATTTCCTCAAGAAGAAATAGATAACCAGAATTATATCTTCAATCGCCAAAGAAATAACTAGCATATATTCCAATTTATGACCAAAAAGAAAGTTTTGGTATTTAGTTCCCCATTGTGTATCTCAATATTTATTTTATTAATGTCCTAATATCATATGCTTTATTCATCTATTAATTTTCGACTGTTATTAGAGTCTGTATTGAAAAGAAAAGTATGATTAGTATGAAAAAGTATAGTCATTCAAATTAATATGAGGCAGTTATAATGATTTTATTTTTACAGAGATGCTGCTTGCCAATAACAAATTAAAATAAATTAATAAGGATAGTTCTTGGATGATAAAACATAATATTGAATATCAAATCATGGAAAGCGAAAAAACTAAGATAATATGCTCTGAAATATATAGACGTTAAAATAGTTGGTCTTTTGTGAATCCCAGTACCGGATTTCCAACAGGCTTTGATGACTATAAGAAGTTTAATAAGTTCATAATATGAATCGTATAGCT
The DNA here is from genome assembly GCA_021159785.1 of Staphylothermus sp. Lineage (GTDB taxonomy): Archaea > Thermoproteota > Thermoprotei_A > Sulfolobales > Desulfurococcaceae > JAGHDU01. The sequence goes on from JAGHDU010000031.1 coordinate 2,496, forward strand.
TGTTTTAAAGAGCTACTGGAGCCTTAGGTATTTGTCTAGAAGATGAGTAAGAAGAGCGATACAGGTATATATACCATGTTATTCTTTTCTTTTAAGACATCTCTTGTTAAAACTATTTTGCCACGTTCGGGAACTACATGAGATGGCGTTTTTCTGTATTTTGCCTCTATTATAAATCTGTAGCTTTGTCCCTTCTTTTTGATACATAATATGAAGTCTGTTTCTCTTTCTTTACCATTGTGTGGATTCCGTTTATACATAAGCACTTTTGAGTAGTCCACTGATGACATCCTCTCAAATAATTGTTGAGATAATAAAAGATGTGAAGCAACAATGCTTTCAACTAATTGTCCCTTGAAATCCTCTTCGGAAACAAGCTTCTTAGATGTTTCGAAGGGATCTGGAATGTTACGTAAGTAGTTATAGAGGGAATGATAGATAAATGGATCTAATACATAATTCTTGACTTCAACCTCTTGATTTGGTTCGCAAGTTCCACTTTTTCCTAGTTCGCAGTAAGAGAAGAAAAACGTCCATGTAGTTCGTAGGTATTCTAAGTAATGTTTCAGCCCGAACCTACGTTTAGGTCTTGCATCCTCATCTAATCCTATAACATCTAACTCACTAAATTTTATTGGGGCTGAGAGCCTCTTAGGCTCTGTCAATACCTCGAGGAGCCTCTTTAAATTATTGGGATCCAACCCTGCTTTCTCAGAGTCTTTAATTAATAACTCGGCTATATCTGAGTAAAAATTTTCACTAATCATATTGTTTTTATAAAATTCATCTATAGCACGAGAATATCCACCATGAATCAAATAATCCTCAAATATTACTTGAAGTAACTGAAAATAATCGTCATAGATTTCCTGTAGAATATCGGGAATCCTACCAGATGCTAGTTCCTTCAATAATTTAAACCTTAAACTAGATCTTCTAAGCTTATATCTAGTAAAGAACTCATCTATTTCACTCCTTATGGATTCAACTACTTCAGGGAAACGTAGTGGTAGATGAACAAGATTTCCTCCAACATTGAAAAGTTTAGCCAGCTCTCCTTGTCTTCCTCTAAGCTTACTTACTGCTTCTGCTATATCCATAGAGTGACTACCAGAAGCAACTATCTTGAGCTTTCCCATCTCTATTAAACCCATATCATATAAATTCTTGAGTGCTAAAGCCCAATCCGGATACATTGAGGCTTCATCTAGAAACACATATTTTTCGAAATGACTAGTACGAGCAATCGCTGCCAGGAGGTTAACGAGATTTATTTCCTTTAGACCCTCATAATCTAGAGAAATATAGAAAATACTCTCCGGAGGTATACGTCTATCATTAATTAAGTACCTTATAAGAAGTTTAATTAATGTAGTTTTGCCAACTCGACGAGGACCTCTTATGGTTACTATCCCGTATTTACCAGGTACAATTATTTTACGTAAATGATAGAATAGTCTAGGCTCCTTACTTAGTATGGATTCATCAAAAGCCTTTAAAAGAGGATCCTTAAAATACCATTCTTCATCAACCCACCAAGGATTATATAGTTCGAGGAGAGAATAGGGGTTTAAGTCTGTCCTCACGTCTTAGAACACCTCTTCATAAGTAATGCTAGATCCTTCTCCATTCTTCCAAGTTCTTTAGCCAACTGCTCGTATTTTTCCTCAAGTTCTCTAACTTTACTCGCTATGTCACCATCTCCTATCTCTCCTAGATACTCCAATACTAAACTTTTAACTAGCTGTGGTACGCTAACACCTTGTTCCTCAGCTAGTCTTTTAAGCTTTGCATAGAGTTCTGGTTCTAGATAGAACTTTACCTGCTTACGAACCAAATACTTCACCCAGTACTATAATGGTACTAAAAAGTACTAAAATTTTACCCAAAAAGTACTATTAGGTACCATTATAGTACCACAGGATACCATTTCAGTACTACTTAGTACTACAGAGGTGCCATTAATTCGAATATAATCCATTCCTTTAAACTAATTTCCGGAGTAAAAATGAGTTATAGAATCTACGCAATCACTAGTGGAAAATAAGGGTTAAAAATAGAATAAGTTAGAGGCTGTGTAGTAGTATGTCTTTTATTGTTTCTTCGTTTACTGGGAATGGTGTTTGTTCTGTCATGTATTTTAGGTGTTTGAGTACCATTTTTGTTATTTCTGGTATGTCTTTTTCTGTGAATCCGTAGTCGCTTAGGGTTTTTCGAATCCTAGGTTTTTCTGCCACTCTTTTACTGTTTTTTCTGCTTTTTCTGCGTCTTTGGCTACTGGTTTTATTGTTGGATCTATTTGTCTTAGTACCCGTGCTGATTCTTGGGGGACTGCTTTGTGGGTGTGGTATATTGATCTGGGTCCTAGTATTGCTAGTCCTGCTCCGTGTGGTATTTCGGGTTTTAGTCCGCTTATTGCGTGTTCTATTGCGTGTATTATGTGTGTTGCTGATGCGTCTATATCTATTCCTGCTAGCATTGAGGCGTAGAGTAGCCAGTACCTTGCTTCTAGGTCTTGTGGGTTATCAAGTGCTTTTGGTAACCACGCCTTAATGTTTTTAACTGCTTCTTCTGTCAACGTTGCTACGAATGGTGAGGTATTCTTTGCTGTCG
>JAGHDU010000084.1 GCA_021159785.1 Staphylothermus sp.
ATGGATATGAGAGACTTAAGGAAGTTCTAAAATGGATCTGGGAGCTTAAAATCAGATATGTAACTATATATGCAATGTCAAGTGAGAATTGTATATATAGACCAGATGATGAAAGAAAGCATTTATTCGAGCTTATAAGAAAAGGACTTATGGAATTAATGAACATGAAAGAAGTATATGAAAACAAAGTGCGAATTAGGATATTTGGTAGATTAGACCTTGTTCCATCAGATATTGTTGAATTAGCAAAAAAAGTCGAAGAGAAAACCAAAAACCATAATGACTATCATTTAAACATAGCTCTTTGTTATGGAGGAAGACAAGAAATAGTTGATGCTGTTAAGAGTGTTGTAAAAGACATCATCAATGGTAAGTTAAAGACCGAAGAAGTAAACGAAGAAGTTTTCTCGAAATATCTCTATACACATGATTGTCCTGATCCAGACTTAATAATTAGGACTAGTGGAGAAGTTAGAATAAGCAATTTCCTCCTATGGCAGTCTGCTTATAGTGAGTTATATTTCTGTGAAGCCTACTGGCCAGAATTTAGGAAAATAGACTTCTGGAGAGCTATAAGAAGCTATCAAAAAAGAGAGAGACGTTTTGGGAAATAAATGTTAATATCTATTCTTTTAAGTCCTCTACACCACCATAAAGTAGCTTTAGTTCTTCCAGAGTTAGACGTTTCTCTCCTTTCCTTAGTTTTTCTTCAACGTGTTTTCTTTTCTGTTCAACAATAACAGCTAGTTTTCTATTTTCTATTTCGTTATTGATCTGATTTATCCGTTCTTGTTTTTCATTTACTATATCATTCAATTCATCAATTTTGGCTTTGAGCTCATTATATTTTTGAAGCAAATTGTTTCGTTTTTCAGTTATGTTAGTTATTTTATCACTTAGTTCGCTTATCTTCTTCTTAAGATCGTTTATTTGCAATCTTAGGCTTGTTAGCATCGCTTTTATTTCTAGGAATTCTTGTTTTTCTTTCTTTAATTGCATTGCTTTATCTAATAGCTCTTCTAATTGTTGGATCTTTTTAATGATTTTATTTTCTTCATCTTGCGAGAGTATTCGTGTTTGTTGAATCCACTCCAATCGTTCTATTTCACGTCTAATAGCAGAAAGTGGTAATCTGAGTTCTTTCCCAACAGTTTGGATCTGATCCTTTTTGGTTCTTGCTAGATTTAATAATTCACGGTATTCTTCTATTTTCTTTTTCTTCTCTTCTCGGAGATTTCTTAACTCAGATATCAATTCTTTTCGTTTTTCATTAATGTCTTTAATAGATTCTCTTAGCCCTTTTATTTCATCTATAATTTTTCTACGTTCTGTTCTAAGTTCTTTAAGCTCTGATATAAGTATTGTTCTTTCCCGTTTCAATTCCTTGATTTTGTTGCGGATGTTTGTTATTTCGTTGTTTACTTTTCTTAATGTTTCTTCTAATTGTTGTACGGTGAAATCACTGATTTCCATGTTGATTCCCTATGATTTATGATTATGAATTATTTGGGTCTGAATATTACTCGTGCATCAACTACAATTGCTTTTTCTGAATATGCCATTACGGGATTTAAATCTATTGATTCTATTTCTGGGTTCTCTTCTAATAGTTTTGCTACACCCAATATAATTTTGGCTAGGGATTTCTTATCAACCGGGGGTTGTCCTCTGTAACCTTCCAATAATTTTGCTGCCTTTATTTCTTTCATCATTTCTAGAGCATCTTCTTCTGTTAATGGTGCTATTCTGAAAGATACGTCTCTGAGTACTTCTACGAAGATTCCACCTAATCCAAACATTACTACTGGTCCAAATATATTGTCTCTGAGTCCACCTATGATTACTTCAAGTCCTTTTGGCGCCATTTTTTGGACAAGTACTCCGACTATTCTTGCACCAGGGGCTTTTGTTTTAACATTTTCTTGGATCTTCTTGAATCCTTCTATTGCTTCTTCTCTGGAGTTAATATTTAGTATCACACCGCCTACATCGCTTTTATGACTAATATCTGGTGATACTATCTTGAGTACAACTGGGTATCCTATTTTATCAGCTAGTTCAGCTACTTCTTCTGGTGTTTTAGCTAATCCTGTTTCTGGGGCTGGAATCCCATATGCTCTTATTACTTCAAATGCTTCGTGTTCTAGAAGTTTTCTTCTACCTTCTTTGATCGCGTTTTCTATTATGGTTTTAACATTCATTACATATCACCCATTTTCGACTCATTATTTTCTAGATGCAACACCTCTTATAAGAGAGTATGTATATAGGGCTTTTAACGCCCTAGCGGCTCTTTCGGGTGATTCAAATACAGGTATTCCGTTTTTCTCTAAAAACTTTCCGTATTTCTCTGCTTCATGACTACCTATCATTATTACGATCATAGGTTTATTATATTTAGTTTTCGCTTCAACTAAATATCTAAATAATTCTCCCTTCAATCCAGGGATTTGTGGAAGCGCTACTACAACTACTGCATCTACATCTTCACGCGGGAGTAGTTTTTCTAAAACATCTATGTATCTCTTGTCATCTGTGTCTCCAGTTAAGTCTATAGGGTTTTCAACAATACAGTGCGGTGGAAGTATTTCGCGTAGTTCTTTCTTTAAATCATCGGGTGTTTTTGGTAATACAAAACCTTGCATTGTCAATGCATCTGTTAACATAACTCCTACACCGCCAGCGTCGGTGACAACATATACTCTGTTACCTTTCATAAGGGGCTGTGTTAACAGTATCTTTGATAAATCCATGATCTCGTCAAAACTCTCTGCTTCTACGAGTCCTGCTTGTTTGATTGCAGCTTTATATAGTTCATAATTACCTGCTAATGCAGCTGTGTGGCTCGCTGCTGCAGCACTTCCTCTTGCTGTTTTACCTGCTTTATAGATCACTATGGGTTTATGTTGAACGATCTCTTTTGCTTTTTCGATAAACAATCTTCCCCTACCCGGCTTTAAACCTTCGAGATACATTATTATGATTTTTGTTTTGTCATCATCTCTGAAGTATTCTATTAAATCAACATCATCCACATCGATCTTATTACCGTAACTAACTGCACGAGAAACTCCTATCCCCTTTAAAGCCATCCAATCAAGTAATGCTGAAGCAAATGCACCACTTTGACTAATGAAGCTTATGTAGCCTTTAAGTGGTCTCATCATTTTTTCATCTGGTAAGAAGAATGTATCCACTCCACTCCAGTTATCATATATGCCTAGACAATTAGGACCAATGATTCTTATACCATATTTCCTAGAGATATCCATGACTTGTTTTTCTAATTTTTCTCCCTCTTCTGTTCCCGTTTCTCTGAATCCACCACTGATTATTATTGCCGCTTTAACACCCTTTTTACCAGCATCCTCGAGAACTTGAGGAACAACTGGGGCGGGGACAACGGTTATTACTAAGTCAACGGGTTCCGGGATATCTTTGACTGATTTATAACATTTTAATCCGAGAATTTCATCATACTTAGGGTTAACTGGATATATTTTTCCTTTGAATCTTTTCTTGAAATTTTCAAGGATTACTCTACCAACCTTTCCCTCTCGAGGAGTAGCACCAACAATTGCTACGCTCTGTGGATTAAAGAATTTATTAAGCAATATGTATTCCCTCAATATCATACTTGTGTATATTCACTTAAACGTAATGAGAGAACGTTTATAAAAAATAATATGCTTGTTACCAACTTATTGCCATTTATTATGAATAATCATAAGATTGGAGAAGGTTCTTCTGTATAATAGTCTTCTCCACCAGCAACGATCCTCTGTATAGAAGCATATAAATTATCGTAGCCGAGCATTTGAGTTGATGATACAAATACTATATCTGTCATTAGTAACTTCTCTAAGAGAACCATTAGCTCATCCTCACTCCATATAAGCGAAGTTTTTCTATCTTCAACTATCTTTGTTGCAAACATATAAGGATCGTTGTGAAACTCGTTTATATTTTCAATAATATTTTCAGGCAATAAATCAATTTTAGTCAATACATTGATTTGAGGAAAACCGAGTCTTACATGAGTACTAGCTGACAAGAGAAGTGCTGAGAAATAATTGCTTGGTTTACTAGCATATATTCCATCTATCAAGAATAGTGAAACAGCCTTTGCATCTCCTACAATAGTATCCAATAAAAGTGGTCCTATTTCACGATAAGCGAATATCTCCATTTGTCCAGGTGTGTCTATTATTATGTAGTTTGTTTTCAAAGACCATATTTCATCTTTTAATTCATCTATTCTAGTAGCTAACATATCTACAGCAGCTATTAATGCACCATTGGGTCCTAATCCAGTTTTGAGCATCAAATCTCTCGCATTGACGTATTCTCTAACATCTACATCTGGTTTATAGGGGAGACTCTCTACAGCTGGGTCAAGATTAACGGTTACTACGTCTAGGTTATGATTTAATAAATAATCTTGAAGTGATGCTGTTAGAGTTGTTTTACCGCTTCCTGCCGTTCCTAAAACTATTATGAAGTATGGCATATTTTGTCACCATTTAATCATACTCGCTCGACTATATTATATGAGAAAACTCCTAGTTCCTCCCCAATACTTTCCTCTAAAGTTCAATTTATATCCACATTTTGGACATTTAAAATCATTAGTTAGTTTCCATTCAATAATATAGAGTCCACTTCTTTTAACAACTAGTTCGCCACAATTAGGACAGTAAGTATGCTCTAGAGGATGTCCCCACACATTTCCTAGATAAACATGTTTTAAACCTTCATTAATGGCTATTTTTGCAAGTTTTTCCAAAGTTTCTATTGGGGTGGGTGAAATATTCTGCATAAGATAGTCTGGATGAAATCTTAGTAAGTGAAATGGAGTCTCATCTCCTAAGTTATCAATTATCCAGCGTGCAAGTCTGCGTATATCTTCTTCCTTGTCACCATAAATTGGTACTACTAAATTTGTAATTTCAATCCACCATCCTGCTTTTTTCATTTCAATTAATGACTCAAATATTGGTTCAGGATCAGGAACTCCCATGAATTTGCGATAAAAATCTTTATTCCCACCACCTTTGAAATCAACTGTTGCAGCATCCATGTATGAAGCTATTTCCTTGATCGCTTCTGGAGTAATATATCCATTAGTAACCATCGTATTGAATAATCCATGTTTTTTGGCTATTTTGGCAGTATCGTACATAAACTCGTAGAAAACAGTGGGTTCATTATACGTATAACTTATACCTTGACAACCATTTGATAATGCTAGTTTAATAACTTCTTCAGGCTCGAATGGTTCGCCAAATAATTGTTTTCTAGATTGACTTAGTACCCAGTTTTGACAAAATCTACAATAAAAATTACATCCAGCAGTAGAAATAGAGAATACGCAACTGCCAGGATTAAAGTGCATCAGGGGCTTTTTCTCAATAGGGTCCGGATTTGCTGCTGTAAGCAATCCATACACAAGAGTATATAGGGTGCCCTTATAATTGTACCTGACACCGCAAGCACCATAGGCTCCTGGGACAATAATACATCTCCTATGACATAGATTACATCTTACCCTACCATCACCAATGTTTTCCCAGAACATAGCAACTTTTACGCCCGGGTTATTAGGATCAAATTCTTTGATCAAATATTATCACCATTATGTTCTACTGTTAAAAATTCTCTTTCCACAGAATTATTGATATCTAGATAACCACTTATATTAATAGCAAAAATAATTTATTAAACGGAAACAATGGAATAAGGGCGAAACATCATATGAAACCTTATTGCATAATAGGACAAAATTACAGCATAAACAACGATATAGTAAAACAGTACTGCACGGATAAAATCAATTACACTCAAAAAATATTTCCAGATGGCGAAAGATACATTAGAATACTTGATACAGACAAAATTAGTGAAAAAGATGTAGTGCTTATTAATACTCTCTATCCTAGACAAAATGATTCATTTATCGAAACATTGTTCCTAATTGATGCACTAAGAAAAACCCCTGTGAAAAGATTAATAACAATTATCCCATATCTCGCGTATTCTAGACAAGATAAACAATTCTTACCGGGAGAACCAATTTCGGCAGAGATTATTATAAAGTCTATAAGATTAGCCGGAGCCGATCAGTTAATAGTTATAGACATACACAACCCTGAATCATTAAAAAGCTTCAATGGCTGTGCTATTAACGTACTTGTTTCTGACATCTTAGTAAAAAAAGCTCTAGAATATGTTGATAACCCGATAATAATTGCTCCTGACAAAGGTGCCCTCGGAAGAGTAAAGTATGCAGCTGAAAAACATAGTTTAGAATACGATTATTTAATTAAATCTAGGGATAGAAATACTGGAGAAGTATCTATGAGCCCTAAAGAACTCAAGGTACATAATAGAGATGTAGTTATAGTAGATGATATCATAAGCACTGGAGGAACAATAGCATTAGCAGTTAAACAGATCAAGAAACAAGGAGCTAGGGAAGTGATAGTTGCTGCAACTCACGGACTAATGATTGGTAACGCATTAGAAAAAATCAAGAACGCTGGAGTTGAGAAAATAATCCTTGGCAATACGCTGGGCATAAAACATAATGATAATATAATTGAGTATGTTGAAGTACTGGACAAAGCATTCAAACTACTCAACTAACGTTGGCGAAAAATGAATAGACATCAATTTTACTTCATATTATCGGGAAATAATGAAAAACTATCCTTAGCAGAGCTAAAAGCACTATTGGAAACATATAGCGACTTTAAAAGCACTGAACTAAAGTGTTATTCTAAAATATGTTTAGCCAATACGAGTAACGAAGTCTTATCAACTATTATTAGAAGAGCTGGATACATTACAGAGGCCGGCATCCTCATAGATATAGACGACCCTTATTCTCCAAGTTATGAATATATTGATGAACTCAAAAAATATGATTTTAAATCAATTAGAAGTACAATTGTGAGAAGCACTATTGAATTAAATACCCGTGATAGATACATAGATTATTTGAAAGAAAAATTGGGGCTAATACATGAATATACGAAAACTAACTACCTTAGGATAATTTTTAGCGAGGGGTTAGTTTTCATAGGTTATCCCTTAGCATCACTCAATAAGGTCGATATTCTTAAAAGAGAGCCCAAATATAGACCCTTCTTCAGAAGTATAGCTTTACCCGTGAGGCTTTCTCGTGCATTAATTAATTTATCTAGAGTTAAGGAAAACCAAGTCATATTGGATCCCTTTATGGGAACTGGAAGCATCGTTTTAGAAGCAGCATTAATGGGTATTAGAGCCATTGGAGCAGAGCTTGACTGGGAGCTGGTACACGGTGCTCTCGAAAATATTAGATATTATGGTGCAAAAAATACTATGATTATACTGGGTGATTCTACTACCATATCCTACAACGAAGTTGATGGAATAGCAACAGATCCTCCCTACGGAAGAGCAGCAAGTACTAAGGGTAGGGAAACATTAGAACTCTATAAATTATTCTTGGAAAGAGCAATGGATTCACTTAAGAAAGGAGGTTACTTGGTATTTATGGCTCCACTCGATATAGAAGATCATATATATGAATTTATCTGCAGATACGGTTTCATAATTAGAGATGAAATATACATGTATGTACACGGGGGTTTAACAAGAACAATTTTCGTGGCGTATAAACCATGAATGTTAGAGTCTATATGCTTGGAACAGGAGCAGCAATACCAATTAATAGAGGATTACCATGTATAGCCCTAAGAGTGAATTCAGACATATACTTACTTGATACAGGAGAAGGATGTCAACAGAGATTATTTAAAGCAGGATTAGGCGTAGTCAAAGTAAAGACTATCTTCATAACGCATCTACACGGTGATCACTACTTAGGCTTGTTTGGCATGTTTCAATCAATGCATTTATTAAATCGCGATAAACCACTAACTATATTCGCACCTCAAAAACTAGGTAAGGTATTATCTACTTTCATAGAGACTGGACTTGCTAAGTTAGGATACAGCCTAGATTTCGTATCAGTAAATGAGGGCGAGATCTATAGAGATGATAAAATTAGTGTTGAGTGCTTTAAAGTAGATCATGGAATAGAAGCTTACGGGTATAGGATTAATCTAAGCAATGGAAAAAGCATAACATATACTGGAGATACTAGGCCATGTGATAACGTATTAGAACACGCAAAGAAAACAACCATCCTTATACATGAAGCTACTTTCACAAGTGATTTAAGGAAAGAAGCTTATGAACAAGGACACTCAACAGCAGCAGACGCCGCACTGATTGCTAGCAAAGCGGGTGTAAACGAACTTGTACTCACTCATATTAGTTCAAGATACAAAGATAACACGGAACTCTTCTATGATGCATATAGGTATTTTAGAAACACAATAGTCGCCGACGACTACATGATACTTTATCTATAATACAATATACCGTTCTCAATGTTTATGTCTCATAGATGTTAACCAATCTATTATCCTCATAGGATCTTGCGATTCTATGGTAAACTTTATGGCTCCCAACGGAGACTCTCTATCACTATCTACGAAGGATATCTTCTTCATATATGCAGCTTGTTTATGCAACATAAACTTGATCGTGTTACCTTTTGTTCCCTTCAATAAATAACTGCGTGCTGCTGGAATGATTTGTTCAATATGTATTAAGTTATATAGTGCTGTTAGTGAATCCAAGCTTGTTGAGAAACCTTCTATTTTCTTGTATCCATCACCTATATTTGTAACTATTATTTCTCCTGTAAACACATTTTCCACTGCTTTTCGAACTTTTACAGGGTCTTCTGTAGGTTTTATTATCGTTTCAACCTTTATCATCAGCATCTTTTCTCAACCAGTTTCTTCAATATATTATATGCACCCCTATAAGCTTCTTCGATCGTAGTTTCATTTACAATCATATAGTCTGCTAGAGCTATGACGTTCCCTAATCCAAATGATAGTTCGATCATGTCTCTTTTTACAAAATCCTTCCAATTATCTGGATCGCCTGGTCTGCCGCGTTTGATTAGTCTCTCGTACCTCGTCTTCGGGGAGGCATGAACAGCTATAGTTATTGTTTCTCCTTTACGCTTGAATATCTGTACCTCATCTAGACTCCTAACACCATCCACTACAACTATACTTTCGTTGGGATCAATTCTTTCTAATGTTTTAATCGCAACTATTTCTTTACCATATATTTCTCTAAGCTTTCTAGAAGTTTCTCTCATAGTCTCCGGGGTTATTACACCATAATATTTCTTAGTATATTCACGTATAACATCTCCCATATTGTATACCTTAAGCCCGAGATCCCTCGCTGCCTTGGCAACAATACTCTTACCTGAACCGGGCATACCAGCAATTAATACTATTTTCATCTCTTACATTCTCCTCTACTAGACGTTATTGTTTAATATCATATATTCTAATCATAATTTTCTAGTAATAAAAATGGAGGTAAGTAGACAAAGATGGCTAGAGACCAGCTGAGAGTATTCGTTGCTGTAGATATACCCGATCCCGCTGTATTGGATAATCTTGCAAAGGCTAGAGATCTTCTATTAGAGAGTAAAGCAGACTTAAAACCAGTTGCCACAGAGAACCTTCACATAACACTCAGATTCATAGGTGAAGTACCCTTAGTCTTAGCGAATAGAATCTGCGATGAACTCTACAAGATAAAGTTTGAACCATTCAAAATAAAGATCAAAGGAATAGGCGTATTTCCTAACATAAATAGACCCAGAGTCATATGGGCTGGAGTAGTCGAGGGAGTAGACTATTTAAGACAACTACATGACCAAGTCGAAAAAACACTAAGAAAGATCGGCATACCACCAGAAAGAGAAAAATTCATACCACATATTACTCTAGCAAGAGTAAAGAGTGGAAGAAACATACAACGCTTGGTAAAGATCATTGAAAGCATTGCAGATATGGAGTTCGGCGAGGTAGTTGTTGATAAAATCGTTTTAAAGAGAAGCGTACTTACACCCAGCGGTCCAATATACAGTGATATATGTACAGTAAAGGCAGTTAAAAATGAGTGACAAATTCAAATTTATTGAACAAAAAGTACTGGAAAAGATAAAACCCAAACCAGAAGAGTATAGAGAAGTAGAAAAAGTCTTCAGTATAATAAAGGAAGCTATCGAATCAGTTCTTAAAAAACATAAAATAGAAGCAGAAATAACTCTTCAGGGAAGCATAGCCCACGATACATGGCTAAGCGGAGACCACGACCTCGACATATTTGTTTTATTTCCTAAGAACTGGGAAATAGATGAACTAAAGACTAAGGGCTTTAATCTACTACTTGAAGCAGCTAAGAACATTGGAAACTATGAAATTAAGTACGCAGAACACCCCTATGTAAGGGTAAGAATTAATAATTTCCAAGCCGACTTAGTACCAGCGTATAAACTTGATCACCCATCTGAAATTAAGACAGCTGTCGATAGAACACCCTTTCATACAAAGTATTTAAACAGTAAATTAAACGATTATTTGAGAGACCAGGTAAGACTATTAAAACAATTTATGAAATCCATAGGTGTTTATGGAGCAGAACAAAAAACAAGGGGATTCTCCGGATATGCTGTTGAACTCTTAATTATTAAGTATGGTTCATTTAGGAAGCTCTTGTTGGAAGCAGAAAAATGGAAACATCCCATATTTATTAATTCACTTGAATCAGAAGAACTATTTAAGAAAATAAAGCATAAGTTAGTGAAAAAATACCCTGAAAGCGTAATTTATATGCCGGATCCTGTTGACCCGTTGAGAAATGTTACTGCTGCTGTTTCTCTAAAAAGTCTTGCAACATTCATTGTAATCTCTAGGTGTTACCTCAATAATCCATCCACGAATTACTTTTTCCCACCAGAGAAAAGTGGTCACGAAGATTTGATTTCAGTTATTGATAATCGATGTATAGTATTGCTAGAATTAACAATAGACGAGGAATTATCTCCCGAAGTAATATGGGGGGAACTCCAAAGAATTGGGGATAGAGGAGCAAAAGTTCTTAGAAACAATGATTTCAAAGTTATACACTTCTCTGTATACACTGATGAAAAGACACGTGGTTATATAGCTTATGAACTAGATCAATGCTATAAAGACTATCCGCGCGAATATGTAGGACCAGAATATTGGACTGGAAAAAGAACATTGAACTTTATAAAAGCCCATATACAAAGACAAAGTTTTGGTCCATGGATTAACGAACAAGGAAAACTTGTTTCACTAAGCCAAAGGAAATATAGTGAAGTAATCAAAATATTGCTAGATAGAACATGGGAATACTTGGTAACACCACACTTCAAGAACAAGAAACCAATAGTTAAAAGAATAACACATGAAGAGATAAATAACCTCAAGAACAATAGGGGACTATATGAATGGATCAAGAGATTTATACTGAAAAGACCTCACTGGATGGAATACTGCATAGGTTAAATAAAGACGACGTAGATGAATATATAAAATTCGTTCTATGTTATCCTAGAATAGAATGCAAAGAGTTAAATCACAGACTATCTTTCTTAATTAAAAACCACTACCAATATCTCATAGAATATGGAAAAAGAATACTAGATTACAAAATGCTTGGAAAAGGATATTCATCAATAATAGTACTCGCATACCATAAATACTATGGACTAGGCGTTCTGAAAATAAGAAGATTAGACAGCAGAAGGAAAAGCTTAGAACACGAAGGTATAATCCTGGATTACCTAGATAAGACTCTCACCACACCTGCTCTATATCAATGGAGTAGGGATTTCATATTCATGGAATTTATTGATACTCATAAATGCTTAAGCATAGAACAATATCTTTCATCACTAATAGAGAAAAAGAATGACGATTCATTAAATAGTGCAAAGCATATTTTGAAGACAGTTCTAGTAAAACTTTATCTGATCGACAAACTCGGTATAGATCATGGAGAGCTCAATCGTCCCTACGACCATTTATTTATTTGTAAGGAAAACACAAACAACACCACATATGTGAAAATAGTTGATTGGGAAAGCAGTCGCTTCAGTTTATCTCCAAAAAACGTGACTGCGTTTACCGCATTTATTCTTTATAGGTCTCCTTTAAGAAACATACTATTCGAAAACATTAATGAAGAATTTCTTGAAAAAACTAGGAAAATCCTAAGAGCTTATAGAAAATCATATTCAATAGAGGTACTTCTAAAACTTATTAAGCTTCTTGGGCTGCCATAAACTTCCCGTGTTCTAGGTAACCAGATAACACCCCTGTACTTCTGAGCTCGAATCTTGACTCTATCTCGCTTATTGTGAGTCTTGTTCTCATGATTTTAATTGATATATCGTTCAGAGAGGGCATTTTCAAATCATTTTTACACCTAGGACATATACCTCCATATACCCGCATAACTTCTTCAGGTGTAGGTACGCCGTAATAATCTTGTCCAACTTCTCTAAACTCCCAAAGTATAAACCCACATTTTCTACAGACGTATTTCACAGGCATCTTTGTTTTCACCACTTATTTAAAAGTGAAAGATTTATACTTATAGTTCATGACTCGTAATACCTCAATCGTTTGATTAAATCTCTATTTATAACAAACCCCCGGTAATACCGATTGATTTAAACTCGTCATTGAGTAATACCGCCTCAATTATTTAAAAGTGGGAGGGAGGTGGGCGAAACTAATCCTATCCAGAAA
>JAGHDU010000252.1 GCA_021159785.1 Staphylothermus sp.
ATATACGGGAAGCCTGTGAATGTATATGGTGGAAACATTGCTATTGGTACATTAATACCGGCAATACTTGAATCACGATTGTATGAAAACATTAAAATAATAAAAAAGAAGTTCCTAAAAGTAATAGATAAAGTCAAACCTGTTCCGGAACTTACAAGAAAATATAGAGACCTAGCCGAAAAATATTTCGATCATTGGAAAATCTTAAATGAATTATACAAAACCTTATGATATTTTTATCTGCCTAATCAAACACCAAAGCTTTAACTTTCCCAAAATAATATTCAACGTTCTAAACCTTGATCTTAATTCTCCCTTACTTTATTACAACGAATATCTGGACCTGAGAATATTTGAATAAGAAATACTTAACATATCTAAAATCATAAAGCAAAAATAGATATACATCGAAGTTGTCGGCTCCGCCGCGCAGACCCCTTCATTAATTCCCTTCGGGATATTCAGGGGTCTGGAGGAGCGGAGCCGCTAATTTTTTGAAAGTCATATTTACTATATATATTTGAAGCTTTGATTAATATATTGTTTAATTAGTGATTAACTACATTTTTCCAGCAGGGATTGGCCGTGGAGAAAGTGTACTTACCTACAAGACAGTATAGAATAGTCGAGGTACTTGCTAAAGACAAATCTATCGACATCGTAGAGCTTGCTAAAAAATTAAATGTTAAACCCGAAGATATCATGAGAGACCTTGCTGAATTAGAATCACTTGGCCTATTGAGAGTCGAGAGAAGAATCATACAAGAACCAATAATTACGGAAGAAGGAATGATTGTATTACAGAAAGGACTGCCTGAAGAACGTGTATACAGAGTTATCCATAGATGTATTAATGAAAAGATCAACGAGTTTATGAAATGTGTTAGCAACGAAGCAGAAATGGATCCCATACATGTAAAGATAGGGCTACAGCATTTAATAAGAAACAATTGTCTAAGAATAGAAAACAGAATAGTAAAGATCAACGACGATCAAGGTTGCTTTAAAGCGTTAGAAGAAGCAGCATATATTAAAGCAGCCCTTAAAGAAGTCTCCGAGGGAAAACCCGTTAATGACTCACTCCTCAGTATGTTAAAAAGGAGGAAGATGGTGAAAACGGAAAAAAAGAAAAAATTAATAATAAATGCTTCTCCTAAACTACTGGAGCTTTATGATAGAGGATTAATTGTGGAAAAAGAATTAGCAACAGTAGTTTATCCAAAAATGGCTGAAGAACTCGACAAGTATATTATAAAGGAATTCGACTTATCAATATCTCCCCCCAGACTTAAAGCAGCAAGACTAAATGCTTACATGGAGTTCTTAGACCTAGTAAGAGAAATACTCGTATCTATGGGGTTCGAGGAAGTAAAAGGACCCCACGTTGAACTCGAGTTTTGGAACTTCGATGCACTTTTCCAAGCACAAGACCATCCAGCACGTGAAATACACGACACATTCTTCCTTAAGACAGAATACAAGGGTAAGGTTCTAGAAGAGTTACTTGAACGGGCAAAGAAAATACACGAGAAAGGATGGAATTACCAATGGAATCCTCTACGAGCACTTAGACCAATACTACGTAGTCAAACCACAGCAGTCTCTGTTAGAACAATATATGAAAGGGGAGAGGGTGAATACCGTGTATTCAGTCTAGATAGAGTATTCCGGCCAGAAACTTTAGATGCTAAACACGCAATGGAGTTCTACCAATTAGATGGAATAATAGTCGGTAGGAATGTTAATTTTAAACACTTACTTGCATTCTTCAAGGAATTCGCGGCTGCGCTAGGAATAAAAGAAGTATGGTTTAAGCCAGGCTATTTCCCCTTTACTGAGCCAAGTGTCGAAGGATTCATAAAACACCCAGAACTTGGATGGATTGAGGTCTTCCCTGGAGGAGTCTTTAGACCAGAAGTAATGGAAATTCTAGGAGCACCCGGTATCAGAGCTATAGCTTGGGGCATAGGTATAGATAGATTAGCTATGTCGGTGCTCGGATTGAATGATATTAGGGACTTGTTCAACAAAGATCTAGACTTCTTGAGAAAAATGCCTTCACCCAAGTTGCCTTATTTCTTAACAAGAACTAATAGCCGAGAAGTCAGAGTTGTAAAAATACCAAGGTGATCATGTGCCTTTCAAATTTGTATTAGACACTAGTGCAATAACTGATCCAAGGCTTAGGAAAGTTTTTGGAGTAAATACTTTAGAAGGTGTAGTTAGAGAATATGCTCGGCTACTTATACGTTCGCACATAGTCTTAGGTGCAGAGTTTTATACAACACCTAATACAGCACTAGAGCTTAGGAGCTTCTTAGAGAGAGACAATGTCAGCTATGAAGCAATAGAAATGTTAATGGGAGCAATAACCATCATGTCACCAGATCTTTATACAACAAGAATACCAGCAATAGTAATGAGTGACTGGATCCACGATATGTTAATAAGAATAACAAAGGGGCTACGAGTCGCTGAAGATAGTGTTAGAAGAGCAACTCGTAAGGGATACGATAAAGGAATACAAAAAGACAAAGAAGGTCTTGATACCGTAATAGCTGAAACCATACACGAACTACGAGAAAAATACAGAGAAGCAACCAGGAAAGGACTAATAGATACAAGAGTTGACTTTGACCTCGTAATCCTAGCACATGGGATAAATGCGGAATTAGTAACAAATGATACAGGGATTATGAAGCTGTGCGAACAAATAGGTGTTAAATACATAGAGCCTCCAAGGTTTATAAATAAGCTAACACTTCTCCTAAGAGAGAGAACTGGAAGGGCATGATAATTGGAAACAATCCCTCCGCCAAATCAATTAGAGTTTTTCTTAACAATGGTTTTGAACTATATCATTAAAGCACATGTGAGCTATGACAAGGCTTTTAAAACGATAATTAATAGATACAATTTACCCAGATGGCCTCTTAGAATTTTTTATAAGATAGGATACTATACTGTGAATTATTATTACACACTTAGATGGTTAGCAGCAAGACATGGTTATGGTGTGAAACCAGCTGGTATAGTAGCATATTTCTCAAGAATAGGGTTCAGTATAAGGAGGGCACAAGCAATTATTAAGGAAGAAACGAAACATTTGTCAACATCTATGAAACTTAGCTTGATATATAGTTACCCTGAATTTGTTGTAAAAGACCTTTTAAAACACATGCCTCCACGAGAAGTTGAAAGAATATTGATGAAACTTAATGAGAAAAAAAGATGGCTAAGAATAAACTTGTTAAAGACAAGTATTGAAGAAGCAGAATCTTGTCTAGAACAAGAGAATATTTTGTTTAAACACATAGATTATCCTGAATATATGCTATACATTGAGTACCCCAAATGGGAACCTATCGGGAGAACAAAATGTGTTAGTGAAGGATTAGTTGTACCACAAGATATTGCTAGTGCATATGTCGTCGAAGCCATTAAACCAGAGAAATACCTCCTAGACGCTTGTAGTGCACCGGGTCTTAAGCTTAGCTTGGCATATATGCTTGATAATAAACTGAACAGTATAGCAATAGATATTTCAAGTAATAGGATTCTAGTAGAGAAAAAACTGTTGGATAGACTAGGTGTTCCAAGACAACGCGTGTTATTGATAAATACTGACTCCAGAAATATTAGTTTTAACAAAATATTTGATTACGCAATAGTCGATGCACCTTGTAGC
>JAGHDU010000152.1 GCA_021159785.1 Staphylothermus sp.
ATTGATCAACGTGGATGGTTATATCTGATTATTTTGATTAAATGTTATAGCTTACCTAGTTTTATAACATATTTGTCTAGGTGTGTTCGTTATGGAGGTTATAGGTATAGATGTAAGGGTTATTGAGAGAATCGCTAGGATTATGGATAAGCTGAGTAATAAACTCATGGAATTAGATGTTTATGATAAAAGGTTTTATCCACCTTCAAGTGATCCTGCGGAAAATGTTCTCAGATACTTTTTAGTAATGGTTGCAATAGACCATAGACTAAGTAGACCCGGTAAGAAATACTATGCATGTATAAATAACGAATGCTATAGTGGTGCCGATCTTTTATACAGACTGGGTATGATCAAATACGAAGAAGAACCAGAGTTCTTCTCACCATCGAGATTATCAACTCTAACTGTTGATGAAGTAAAATCTTGGCTAAGCATAGGTGGAGCTGAACCACCAGATCTCCTTATAAGAACATATTTATTGCGAGATATAGGAATTAAACTACTAAAACTCTACAATGGTAGAGTTACAAACATCATCAAACAAAGCAATGAGAGACTTCACGGAACTATAGAAAAACCTGGTTTATTCGATCATTTGAGAGTATTTAGAGCATACGAGGATCCCGTAGAGAAAAAACCCATACTATTAGCAAAATTCTTAATTGCTAGACAATTGTTTAAACCAAAAGATTTTCTTGATGTTCCCGTTGATAATCATTTAACTAGAATTGCTTATAGACTTGGCTTGGTTATGGTTTCAGGACGACTATGGGATAAGATCAGAGGTTGTGTTGAGGTTAGTAGAGAAGAAGACATATTATTACGCATGATCATTAGAAGAGCATATAGAATGTTGGCAGAAAAGTCTCGATTAGATCCGGGTAAAATAGATGATCACTTCTGGTTAATGGGTAAGAAAATATGTTTAAGAGACGAACCACCGAGATGTAATGAATGCTTATTCAAACAAGTTTGTCTGGCTAGGAAGAACAATAACTTCATGGTCTCAGAACACAAATACTATAATACATGGTATTATTAAACTAGGGTGGGATTGAAGTGTCTGTTGAGAACAATGGTAAACCAACGCTGAGAGACATTCTCAAGTTGAACAAACTCGAAAGGCTTGTTATGGATTACTTCTTAAAACACATTAGCGCCGGGGAGATCATAGCAATTATTGAGCTAAGAGAAGAGATAAAGCGTTTAAAAGACCCAGACCTTGTTCCTGAGTTCGATGACGTTGTTATCGAATTAGAAATTGGTAAGGCGATAAACAAGCTTCTTAAAGAAGGGTTTATTGAATATCGTAGTGGCTGTTATAATCTAGCTAAGCATCTCAGAGAAGAACTCAAAAGAAAAATTGGTGATCTCAAACCAGGTTTCTCCAAAGACACAGAGAAATTAATATAAACAAGAAATCATAACCTAGGCTTCATGCCTATGTATCCTTCTACATCTCCTCTGTAATAGACTGGATAGAATCCAGCTTTTCTAAGTCTTTCACTTATACCCTTAAGAATACTTGGTGTACCATGTCTTCTGGGCTCTCCTGTATAGTGGTATATTATTCCACCTGGTTTAAGTACTCTGTAGAATTCTCTATAGAGTTCGTAACTGTATAGATTGCCTGTTGATTTTGAAAATCTAGGAGGATCGTGAATTATTCTGTCTATGGAAGAGTCATCAAATTCCTTTATGGTATTGCATATGTCGTCGTGTATAATAGTTATTTTTTCATCTAATAATCCATGGCTCCATGGATTATGTTCAGCAATCCATATAATGTTCTCATCTACCTCGACAGTGTATACTCTATGGGCACCCCTCAAAACGGCATGAATTGCTGTATAACCTAAACCCATACACGTATCTAGTACAATATCTCCTTTCCTTATCTTTGCAGCGATAACTTTTCTCCTTGCATCATTCCATGGATCCAAACCTTTGATTTTATGCATGTGTATCCCGTTAATTTCAACAGTAGGGGCTTTATCGAGACTTATCGCCTTTAACTTGTAGAATCCAGTGGCAGTTCTTCTAATTACTTCGTAAAACAGGTTATGATCTTTATAATATAGGACTCTGTCGGGTTCTTTAATGATAATGTTATCAAGCAAGATTTCTTCATTATTGACTATTATCTTATTATCTTCTATACAGGCTTCTTTCCATGTAATTCCCATATCGAGCGTTGTTGTAAAACATCCTCGCTTTGACCATAATATGTCTAAAACATATTTTGTAAACCAGTATCCTTTCATTGGTTTAAACTCGTAGTATTTAGGCATAGTATAGCCCTTCTTTTATGTTTTATCCATTATAGGGATGTATCTTACTTCCTTTCCTTCCTTCCTCAATTCTGAGTCCAGCTTTTTGATTTCTTCGCTTAATCCTTTGATTATGAAGACTTCAATGCAGTTGTTGTCTATATGGCTATGAATATATCCTTGTATAATATCTCTATATCGATCTATCAAGTTGTTTATTCTACTTTTTTCTCCAGTAGAAAAGGCTATCAAGACGCCTTTACAAATATGTGGTTTCATATAATGGGAGTGTGCGTGGATGTATGGTTTTAAAGCACTAACTATTATTTTTGATCTATCACAGTTTAAGCATTTTGATAGTCTATCAAGTTCTTCAGCTAGCTCAACTGGTACTGATATGCCAAATCGTTTCTTTTTACTCATTTCCTTTTCCCTACTAGGCTTATAATATAAAACAGTAGTAGTATTAAACCTGTAAGTCCTGAAGGCGATATATTTAGGATCATTCCGATGTGTAGACCTAATAGAGAAGATGTTAGTGCCGAAATGATACTTATATATAGTGCCTCACGCGCACTCTTTGCTGACATCACTGCTATACTTGAAGGGAGTAATACGAGAATGTGTTCTAGAATATAACCAACGATCCTTAGCATAGAAATAGTTACTAGACCTAAGACTGTGAATACTATAGCATCGTATAATTCTATTCTTAAACCACTGAGTATGGCGGATTCCCTATCTATGCCTAGGGATAATTGTTCACGATATGTGAGTAATACTGTTATAAGTACTATGGATGCTAAGACAGCTGATATAAATGCTTGTTCCATGCTTGACAAAAGGGGATCGCCCATTATTAAGGCTGTTAAATCATACTCGACTGGAAAGTACGTTAATACATAGTACGCTGTTATTACGCTTCCCGATGCTGTAATTCCCACAAACACAGCTGTAGCAATATCACTGTTGATTCCCTTATAGATACTAAATCCGACGATATATACTAACAGTATTCCTAATAGTATCGAATACATTGAGCTATTTCCGACTCCTAATAACTTTGTAAGAGGGATTGATAAAGTAATTGCAAATAATGCTGCATGAGGCGTGGCCCCTGCAAGAAAATATAATTTTCTCATACTAACTAAACTACTCAAACTTCCAAACGCTACTGCCGCCGAGAGCATTACCATAATCCATGCTAGATTGTATTTAATAGATAGTATTACTGTGTAGCAAATAAGTAAGAGTACTAGTAGTAGTAAACGAAGGTGTTTCATATTCTCTTACCTCCTAACACATATATCATTGATACAAGTAATGTAACAGCTACAGCAAATGATGCAAGATCTGTATAGGAGAGCTTATTTGAATAAATTTGTTCATTATTATTTTTTTCTCCAGGATAATTTGTCTGGTTAATAGTTTTTTCAATCAAATTATGTAATTGATTAATAA
>JAGHDU010000168.1 GCA_021159785.1 Staphylothermus sp.
CGTGTCTATTAGGAGGCTTGCAGTTCATGTCCCAAGTGATAAAATTAGGGAGTTTTTAAGAGGGTATAGTGAAATACTTATTTCGACAAACGATACATTAGCTTATATATCTTCTTATTTAGAAGAAGAATTTGCTGCTATTAGGACTAAGGTGTCTAACACTCTTAATCTAATTGATTCTTTATATGAAGGTTTTTTGATTATCCTATTGGGCCTAATAGTATATTCTTTAATGCCTTTGGTTTATTTTTCTCCTAGCTTGCTGGCATTATTAATAGTATTAATTGGTATAGTATCCCATATCATTGCTTTAAGAGTAACTAGCTTAGCTGTTAGGGAAAACAATTCATTATGTAAATTTGTAATTGATTTTTTGATCATAGGTATTTATCCGTTGCTTGCAGTTTTTCTTCCATGTAATATTCTCGTTCATGCACTGATATTCGTGGTGTCAGCTACAATTCTTAGAAGTATGGATACGAGTGATAGAATAGAGAATGAAGCCATTAATTTTGTTGAAGAATTATATAGTGATGCTAGACAAGGTATTCCCATGGATGTTGCAATAATTAATAGCTCTAAGAGACGTGGGGGGTTTCTTACGAAAATTGCTGATTTTTTGAAAATGGGTTTAAAACCTTGGGAAATATTATCTACTTTTAAACTTCCTCTTCTTGTCAAGAAAATTTTCCTCCTAGTACTCACTCCAATAGAGTATAGTAGGAATCATCAAAAACACCTTGGATACGTATTAACGATGCTTGATAATGTTAGAAGCTTGAGAAGGAGTTTAAGTGAAAGAAGCAACTTCTACTTCTTATATATACTAACTATACCCATAGTTGTCATAGTCTTCTTCAAAACGTTTGTAGAAATTAATTCGGGCCTTGTTAGGAGTCCTACGGATTATATGTTAGTTAGAAACACGGCATATATAGCTGTATATGAAGCAACTGTTATCGCATCGATTATAAACAAGGGTTCTTGGTATAAATCGTTGTATGGAGTTATAATCATAGTTGTAGTTGCAGGAATTTTATCCATTATGATATAAAGTGTTTTGGAAAAGAACTGTTTAATAAAGAAGTAAACAAAAGTATTAAGGTTCAAAAATTGTGATTACCCTTTCACTACTCCTATTGGTATGAGTCTTACTACTAATTTAGCTATTCCTACTTTGTGTGCGACAAAGACTACTTTATCAACGTCTTTGTAAGCACCTGGTGCTTCTTCGCTGATTACTCTACGTGTTGCTGCTCTTAGTACTACTCCTTTTCTGGAGAGCTCTTCTATGACTCTTTCTGGACGATATGTTCTTATTGCTGCACCACGACTCATCCATCTACCTGCTCCATGTGGTGCGCTGTGCCATGTTCTTGCTCCTTTCTTTGTTCCTACTAGTATATAGCTGGCTGTACCCATGCTTCCAGGTATGAGTACTGGTTGTCCTGTACTTTGATAATCCTTGGGGATCTCTGGGTGTCCTGGTGGGAACGCGCGTGTTGCTCCCTTTCTATGAACAACAACCTTGTACCTCTTCCCGTCTACGACATGTTCTTCTATTTTGGCAATGTTGTGTGCCACATCATAGATCAGTTTCAATCCGAGATCTTCAGGATCTTTATGGAATACTTTCTTAAAACTCTCTCTTGTCCAATGAGTAATTATTTGTCTATTTGTCCAAGCAAAATTAGCTGCTGCAGCCATTGCCTTGAAATAATCTTGTGCTTCAGGAGACTTAAATGGTAGACTCGCGAGCTCTCTATCTGGTGGTCTTATACCGTATTTTCTCATTGCTCTCTCCATTACTAGTAGGTAGTCGCTTGCTACTTGATGTCCTAATCCACGGCTTCCTGTGTGTATCATGACTGTTACTTGTCCTTCGTGTGTAATACCCATTGCTTCAGCAGCTTCGGGATCATATATTTTATCAACTACTTGAATTTCTAGGAAGTGGTTTCCTGCACCAAGTGTTCCTAACTGGTTATGTCCTCTCTGTTTAGCTCTATTGCTCACTTTACTTGCATCAGCAACTTTCCAACTACCTCTCTCCTCTATATGTTCCATGTCTTCTGGCCATCCGAAACCATTTTCTATAGCCCATTCAACACCTCTGTTCAAGACTTCGTCTAGTTCGCTAAAGCTCAATCTTAATTTCCCTGTAGCACCAACACCACTTGGTACATTCCTGAAAATAGTATCCACTAATTCTTTTAACTTTGGTTTTACATCGCTAACATCGAGATCTGTTCTTAGCACTCTTACACCACAATTAGATACTACTATGTTATCGGCTATGAAGCTGTGTGCTGGATCATTTACCGTTATATCATAGACTAATCCATTATACTCCTCAATATTCACTTCTTCAATTTTATCCCAGATAATGTCTCCATCGATACTTTCCTTACTCCACTCCTCGAATTTTGGAAAGTTCTTCGGTACATGGAATTCTTCGATTCCTTTATATATTCCTCTCTCAATTAATCTTCTATTAACCCATTTAGAACTATTCATTTTCATGATCACTGATAGAGATAAGCCTTTACCATGTTGTTCAACAGCATTTACAACAACTTCTTCTCTCTCTTCTACTACTTTTATCTTCCATTTAAGCCATGCTACAGCTGCTAATGCGAGTCTCTGTCTTTTTGGTGCATAGATGTACCCTATTGTAGACCATAATTTGATTAGATTTTCTGGTTTTGCGGATATTCTTAGTTTAGCTCTTATCTTACTACCGTAGTCTTCTGTATCTATTCCGAGAACCTTTATACCGAATTCTTCTAGTAATCTTCTTATCTCGTCGAGGAATTCTATAGCGTTCAATGCTAGTTTTTTATCTTTGTTGATAGATATGAAGGGTTGTTCGAAGTTGTAACCGTTTATTGTTTGTGGTTTATTCATCTCTGCTCCAAAATATGCTGCTAGATAGAGTCTTTTCATCCATAATGGTAGTTTCCATATCCATTCTGGAACGTGGAATTCAATAGCTGTTTTGTTTCCGGACGGTGCACCTAGTTTCTCTAGTAGTTTACGTAGACTCTTTGCTGAAACGTGTAATGAATAGGATTTTCCAATGAATACTTTACCGTTAATTGATGATTTTCGTTTTCTCATTATTATCTTTGATGGTGTATACCCTAGTTTTCTGATATCTTCAGCTATCTCTTTTAATCCTTCTTCATCGCCGTAGAACCAGGTTTTTTTGCCATCAAACGACCCATCTCCAGTAAAGTATCCTAGAAGTTTTAGTAGTATAGGTAGCTTAGGGTTATCAGTATATAATGGTAGTAATCCACGTTTAACTAGTTCTCCGGCAATAGGTTCTTCGAAATCACTGATATCTAGTATTAATATATGTGGTGGGTTTTCATATCTAACGCTTGTAAATGGGTAGAGAGCTATCTTATCGCCTGGTTTAACACGGTCTACTCTGATCATTCCTCTCTTCGTTAAGACCGGGTGATCACCACTAGCTTTAATAATATATCCAGTCCTTGTCTTCACCACGTATAGCTTATCTACATATCTATAAAACCAGAAAACAACTTTAGCCTTCCTAGTCTTTCCATCATTAACAACTACTTCATCACCTATCCTTAACTCCTCAATAGGCTTCCAAGCACCTTCGCTAACTAATACTCTCGTTCCAGGAGGTAGACAATTAATATCGTATCCTACTCCGCCAGGGCTTATTACTCCTTCTTCAACGTCGAATCCCGCTACTCCGCCTATGGGGAAGCCGTATCCTTGATGAACATCTGGCATAGCGTATGCAGCCAACTGTATGCCAGGTAAACATGCTACATTAGCTAGTTGAACTAGTGATAAATCTTCTTTAGCTTTTTGAAGTAAGTACTCATCAGCAAATAATATGCCATCGACTCTCATGCAAGGCTTTGTACCTTTAGGTATTCTCCACTCATATTCTCCAATTCTTTCAAGTTTAATTGCGTGACTCAAAAGAATATCACCCCAAAATACTCTGTCTATGTATTATTTATTCAAATTGTATTTAATAACTGCCTAGGATTTAGGTGTTTATGAATTATTTTATACCAAGAATATCCTCTATTATTGCTTTTTCTAATGTATTCATTGATACTTGATATTGTTGACCTGTTGATAAGTTCTTGATAGTGATCATTGAGCTTGCATATTCTTTTTCTCCAATAATTATAGCGTAGTCAAAATTCTTCTTATTAGCTATACTTAGTGCTTTCTTTACCTTATTTGTTTTCATAACTATTGTAGAGATGCCGATATCTATGAGTCTTCTCTGAATATTGTAACCTATGATCAATGGTGTATTTAATAGTATTATTACTGC
>JAGHDU010000181.1 GCA_021159785.1 Staphylothermus sp.
CATCTGGTGCACAGTCTTTGGATAAACCAACTTGTTTCCCAGGCATAAATTCTAGTGTTCCATGTGTTCCTAAGTGGATAACTGCATCAGCTCCGAAGATTTTCTCTATCCATTTATAGAATGCTATGTATTGATGTGTTGGAGGAATATCTCTAGAGTGATAGTTCTTGCCGGGGTCTTCGTGCTTTCCTCTCGAAGGCTGTATTCCCACGAAGATGTTACCCAATCTCATTCCCGGAAAACATATCTTGCTCGGAGGCGATCCCCAGAAATCTATTACTTCTCTCTTGATATTTTCTGGGAGACTTCCTAGTAGTTGCTCATATGTATTTGAGTCGATACATATACAGTTATTTTCTAAGCCAGGGTTTTGTGAGGCAATGTATGTTTTTAGTAGTTCTTCTCGTAACTCGTCTTGATCGGGTGCACGGGGTATATTGTATCCGTTATCTCTGAGTGCTTGGAGAAGCTTCTCCAAGCTAGCGAAGACATCTAGATACGATGCTCTTCCAAGATTCTCTACGCCTGGTGGATACGAGTATATTATGATAGCTATTCTTTTATCACGGCTTTCCTTGAGCTTGAGAGATGCCCACTTGGTGGCTCTACATGTTATTTTCTCCACTCTATCATCATTCGCTTCATATTCATCCACTATGTATCCATTATGGGTTCTTTGTTTTCTACCATGAGTAACAATCGGTTCTATGCGTCCATCTAGTTCTGGAAGAATAACCGTAGTTATAATCTCCATGGGGGAAATACTGTTTCTACCTAGCCATTCATCAATAGGGATCAATAATTGGATGCCATGGAGTATGGGTGTGTTAAGTAGTTTTAATACAAAATAGGTTTTCCTATGATCGCCTCCAAGCGGCCCACCAGCAAAACGGAACCAGAGAAGATCAATCAATGCATTGATTAATGGTTTATTATCCTGTATAAAGTATTTGTGTATCGCTTTATAGTAACGGAGATCGCCCGAGAACACAGGTATAACTCCGTATCCTTTTGCCTCTAGTTCTTTAGCTATCTTCTCAGCAGCTACTATTGATTGATCAAAGTGATGACCTCCATAGAAGAGAATACCTATTAGTGGTTTATCTCTATAGGGATAATTCTTTAAATAATCACGAGTATCTGTAAAGATGCCTTTTGTATGGAAATCGTATATGCCCATGGATGGTAGAGACAAGGGTTCTTTGACATCATAATCTATTCTTAGCCCAAGATAGTCTTTGAGTAGGAGAGCAAGCATGTTCTTCATGTTCTCGAAGACAGGGTATTCATAATACTTCAGAACATATACGTAGTTCTTAGCATCTTTTAGCAAACCAATCGGTATCAATGAACCTAGTCTTTCAAACATATCACGTATCCTAATGATCGTTCCATAATCGAATTGTCTATGCTTAAACAATGAACTAAATCTCTTATTCTTGAAAATACTCGGTGAAAACTTACCTAGACGAGTAAGTTCAATTAATTCACTAGAACCTCCTACTAGTGAGACAACTACTTTTGCACGAGATGACTTTAACGCATCAATGGTTAATTTATATACGTTGTCACCGCCCCTGATATCTAGCAGAACTACATCGGCTTTCCTCAAGGAATCATGGTAGTCTTTAGGATCTATACGTTCATATTCTATATCGTCAACGTTGAAATAATGGAATCTAATATTTAGTCCGAATTTGTTTTTCAGCCACGAGATAGCCTCGATCATTGACTTCCGCAGAGTGTATCCAACAAATACTATTTCTATATTCTTCAAAAATGTACACCATTTAAAGAAGATAGGTGCACAAGAATAAATACCTAGCTTAAAGTAACGTAGAAAACGAAAACAGTTTTCTAAAAGCTAGATTAGGCCAAGTCCTTTGAGGAAATCAGCATTATCCATAAATACCTTGTATTCATGCCTTACATGCTCTAGGTACTTGTCAAATTTCTTCTCCAGTAAATCCATTACCTTATCTACTACTCCATCTAGTTTCTTCGGATTGAACAATAATTCTGGAAATGTATATGCTCTACCCATAGAAATCTTTGTCTGGAACCATAACAAGAACCTACTTCGATCCACTATTTCCTCGTACAATTGCTTATCATCCTTATCCTGGTTCGCCAAGAATGATTCTCTGAGATAATTATAAGTAACATTCCTCGTGGCTCCATCTACTATACTATCTATGAAGTCTTGTTTCCTCTCCTTTATCAAGGATCTGTATTCCTTTACTCGCTCCTCACCCAGATAATATCTCCTAATAGCTCCGTAAAAGAACTCTGAATCAATAAGTAAATCAACTATATTAGGATCATATAGAACAGCCAAAGATACATAACTACTGCTCCTAATAGAATCCTTAAATCTATTAATCGCGCTCTCAACATCCTTAGGTAAGTATTTTTCAATTACAGCTTTGTCACTATTAATAATCGCTTCAACATATTCTTCTTCGAGAGGATCAACGCCCAATAAACTATTTCCTCTAAGAATCATAGGTACACTATATATAATCCTATCCAGGAACGGAGATGCTTTACTACCAATAGTGGTGGAGACAATCCTAACTCTATCCAATAATTTCTTCTCATACAAATACTTGATAACTCTCAAACTACTGAGACAGAGTGGGTGAACAAATAATACGTAATCAGTTCTTATCACGGTAAAACCCTCTGGTAAGTCAGTGAGTTCGTTATGAATAATCTAATGTAATCCGAGATATTAAAGTCATAAAACAAACCCGAGTACGAAATAGCTCCAAAGTAGGGATATGTAAAACAGAAAATTTACTAAATAAACAAAACAAGTACTTCACAAGTCATGTGTCCTAGGTTTTAAAACAAAACCGAGAAAACATAGAATATACGAAGGACTGGGGCACCAATGGGGGCTCACCCCCATAAGCCCCAGATTCCGAACCCCTCTCCAACTAGGCACAGGAGAGGGTCCACAAATCCCGGGGTACCGCTCCGAGACACCGGCTCGGAGACCCACTCCCAGGAGCCGTCAACCCTAGATTTACCCCGGGGGTCTAGGGTTGGCTGGCTCTTGGTGAGTCTGGGTCTCCTCCCCGGGGGAGTCGGTGTTTCGGGGTAGGTTCCTCGGGAGGTGGATCCTCTCCTAACGCCTAGTATTGGAGGGGGTCCGGGTCTGTGGGTTGTGTTGGGGGGATGGCCTCCGACGGTGCCCCAGCCCTCGCTAAGTCTCTTCTGATACAGATGCCTTCCGGTATTTTTATCTGGTTTTTGAAAATTTTTTGGTGCAGTATTTTTCAGTATAAAAACCTTTTTATCTAGTTATTTTTTCCAAAGAGAGTAATCGATAGTAGAGGAGGTTTTATGATCCCAGCGTTAATGGCTACGCAGCACCCGGACTCTACGAGGTACGTTAGTGTTTATGATGAGGTAGCTGAGGCTATTGATGCTTATAGAATTTATTCGTGTGACGAAGTTATGGTGGATTATGAGGGTAAGCTTACTCCTTATCACCAGGTTGAATGGATTGTTGAGCAAGCCTTTGAAGAAGGTTTACCAATTGGTGAAGAATTCATACTCACACCACGTGTACCCAATGATGATTTGGAAGATATTAGTAGGCATATTATGGCAATTACAGAGGCTATACTTGCAAACATAAAGGCTCAGAGGCTTGGATTACCTCAAGTAGTGAAATATGTTATTATGCCTATGACTGAGAATGTACATGACTCTATTAGGATGCAGAGAAGACTCCATAAAATCGAGAGAATAATGGCGGAAGAATGTGGATATAATATCTCTCATCCCCTCCTAGTTATTCCCTTGATTGAAATTGTTGATAGACAGATACATTCGGATCTTATAATAGAGGCTTTCCACAGAGCACTTCTCAAAGAAGTATCCTTCTTTACTAATGAACTAAGAATATTTCTAGGTAAAAGTGACAGTGCACTCTTAAACGGTCATGTGGCAAGCAGTATTGCTCTAAAAATAGCATTGAGTAAACTCCATAGATGGGGAGAAGAGAGATTCATAAATATTAAACCAATACTGGGCATGGGTAAACCACCATTTCGAGGAAATCTAGCACCACATAATATCTACCAGTGGATTAAGAACTGGATTGGGTACTCAACGGTGACAATACAGTCAGCTATAAGATATAATACGGATATAGAAGCCTATAAAGAAACAATAAAAGTCCTACTAAAACATCGAGACAAGAAGGCACAAGTTTTAGGAGAAGAAAGGGAAGCCAAATTAATAAAGATCCTTCCTAAACTAGTTTATCCATATAGGAAAACAGTTGCTGAAACCGTAGAGAAAATATATCAATTATTCGACTATATTCCCACGACAAGAGAAAGAATACAACATACAAAATATCATCGAATAATAAATGGAACTAAAATACCTAGAGCCATAAAATTCGTAGCAGGATACTACGCTATAGGATTACCTCCAACACTCCTAGAC
>JAGHDU010000090.1 GCA_021159785.1 Staphylothermus sp.
ATTGCTTCCAGATGTAAAAACAATACCCGGTTCTCCTGGAACAAAATCCCGTGAGTGGATCGATAAACATCATAAATATGTTGCAACTACAACTCATGATCCAGAAAACTTACCACTCGTTATTGAAAAGGGTGAGGGCTTCTGGTTATATGATGTTGATGGTAATAGATACCTTGATTTCTCAAGTGGTATATCAGTTAATAATCTTGGTTATCCAAGTCATCCCGAAGTAATAAAAGCAGTAGAGGAACAACTCCACAAACTAGGACATGCTGCTGGTACAGACTTCTATAATCCATACCAAGTAATGTTGGCTGAAAAACTAGTATCTATCATGCCCGGTGATTTTGATAAAAAAGTATTTTTCGCCAATAGTGGTGCTGAAGCAAACGAAGCTGCACTAAAGGTTGTTAAACAAGCTACAGGTAGGAAATTCATAGTTGCCTTCCTAGGAGCATTTCATGGAAGAACATTTGGTGCATTATCGTTAACAGCTAGTAAAACAGTACATAAGAAGAAATTCTTCCCGTGGATGCCTGGCGTAGTCCATGTACCTTATCCCAACCCATATAGAAACCCGTGGGGAATCGACGGATATGAAGAACCATTAGAACTTGTTAACAGAGTTATAGAATACATTGAGGAGTACATCCTAGATAAACTATTACCACCAGATGAAGTAGCAGCGGTATTCGCCGAACCTGTTCAGGGAGAAGGAGGATATGTAGTGCCACCAAAAGAATTCTTCCCCGAACTAAGAAAACTACTAGACAAGTATGGAATTCTCCTAGTTGATGACGAGGTACAAATGGGACTAGGTAGAACAGGTGAAATGCTAGCTATTAAGCATTTCAATGTAAAGCCAGATGTAGTTTCGTTAGCAAAGGCGCTCAGCGGGGGACTAATACCAATAGGAACAACAATATATAGAAGCGACTTAGACTTCAAAGAACCAGGAATGCATAGCAACACATATGGAGGCAATGCCCTAGCATCGGTAGTAGCCTATAAGACCATAGAAGTTATTGAGAAACTATTACCAAATGTTAAAAAACTAGAACCAATATTCAAAGAGACTCTCAATGAATGGAAAGAAAAATATGAATTCATAGGAGATGTACGTGGACTCGGACTAGCATGGGCTATTGAGTTTGTAAAGAACAGGAAAACCAAGGAACCAGACATAAGCCGGAGAAACAAAATACTATATAACGCTCTTAAGAAGGGACTAGTTCTACTAGGATGTGGTAAAAGCGCAATAAGACTAATACCACCGCTCATAATCGACGAAGAACATGCAAAGATAGGGCTTAAAATACTAGAAAATGCCATTAGGGATACAATGTAGAAGTAAGAAAAATCTTTCTAAATCTTAGGATAGATATGTTTTTAGACCCATATTACTTTACTGGAATAAATATTTTACTCAACTATTTTGAGAACTAAACATTAGTAAATAATTTTTAATTTTAAAAATACACATTTAAATAGTAGGTTTAGGAAGGCCTTGAGTTACGATTGAGTCTTTCATATTTGTGGGGTGCACTAGTAGCGTGTCTGATTTACATAATATTAAGTATAGGATTATGGGGAACTTAGAGAGAGCATTTCCCGGTCTTATATTTAGGCTTGACTGGTTTTTCCTAATGGATACTGGTAAAGGTTTTGTAGATAATTTTTTATCGGATCCTATCTTTACTTACAGGAAAATAGTTGAATACTTTAATGGAGACGAGGAATCAGCAAAGTACACTGTATACGTGATTATGAGAGAAGTATTCAGTCATAGGTATGACCTCATGGATAAAGCATATAAATGCATTATAGAAAATGATTATAAATGTATAGATGATATATTAAAACTTATAATGAATAAGAAATAAACTGAGGGTTACTCTTTTGACAAAACTAATAATCGGTATTGAGGAGCTTGATAGACTGCTTCCCACAGCGTTATATCCAGGGGCAACTGTTGTTGTTGCTGGTCATCCAGGTGCTGGTAAGACCACTCTTGCAATAACTATTTGTTATTCGAATGCACTCCGTAATAAAAAGTGTTTGTATATTTCTTTTCAAGAAGCTAAGCCAAAACTTTACAGAGTAATGAAGAGTCTCGGCATGGATCTCGAGAAGCTGGAGAGAATGAGTTTGTACAAGTTTGTTAACTTACCTATTACTTCTGCGAGCGAAACAATTGCAACATCTATAAATAAGTTGCTAGCTGATTTTAGACCTGATATAGTGGTTATTGATTCTATAAACGCTGTACTAGAAGGAATAAAGGATCCCAGTAGGAGGGCTTGGCTTCAAAATTATTTTTATCAATTAGCAGATATGATCAATGGACTTGCAATTATCGTTTCCGAGTTACCATTCGGTGAGGATCAATTAAATGTGGCATCAATATCGTTTGTATCAGATGCATTACTTATACTAAAACACTATATTAGAGGAGGAAAGCTGGTTAGAATACTAGAAATAAGGAAAGCACGTGGATCACCAATCCGTGTGGCAGAGATACCATTTCAAATAAGAGAAGGAGAAGGAATAAAAGTATTCATCCCCCCAGCATTAGAACAGATTACATCACAAGAGAAATCATATAGTTTCTCAATGGATTTATTCAAGGCATATATGGGAGAGATCAATGCTGGTAGTCACATTTTAATGGTAATGTCGTCTTACGCTAGAAACCCGTTTGTATACCTACCAGTTATAGATTTAGCATTAACCAATAATTTGAAAGCATTATTAATAAGCTATAGATATAGTCTAGAAGAGCTTAAAACTATATTTGAAGAATCATTTAAAGATATAATCGATAAAAAACTTTTAAAGAAATTCCTTGAAAAACAACATATAATTGAAGGGATTAATCCATATGGGATGTCCACTGAAGAGATTATGATGGCAGAGATGGAACTTATAGAAAAACACGACCCAGATATAGTGGTGTTTCATGGCACAGAACTATTACTTCCAGAAATGGAAACCGACGTATATAGGTA
>JAGHDU010000143.1 GCA_021159785.1 Staphylothermus sp.
ATACAAAGTAACGAGTTGAAAGCGTAATTTCATGATCCATTGTACTACGAGTATATGAACATACTATACATTTTTTTCGAACACTCGTTTCATGAATTCATTTTATACAGTATTTTCACCTAGTGTTGTGTTAGAGGCGAATATGTGAGGAGATCATCTACACTAATACTAGTTATGGTTGCGCTAGTCTGTGCTGTTGCAGCTGCATCGCTGTATCTTTCTGTGTCTACTCTATTTTTCAACGTGCATGGTGTGATGGATGTTGGTGAAAATGCTGAGAAGGAGAATGTTTTCGCGAGAGTTTTGAATGCCAGGGTTACGATAAAGACTCCATCTGACACCATGGTATTTGATGAAAAATAGTCTATTATAAAGGCGAATTACTTTACAAGCCACCAGCTAGAGTAGATGTTCCAGAGTTTGTAAAGAACACGATCAACATTAACCCTGATCTAAAGAGTGAGGATTTAGTAATCAGAATCAATAAACCTGTTGGTAAAGCCCTTGTACGCGTAATGAACATTATTCCTGGACAAATAATTAATAAGGAGACACATGAGTGGCTAAATATTAGGAATAATTATGTGGAAGCCGATGTCAAGAGAGACATACTACATATTGCTGTTATCGATAGACATGGAGCAAGCAAGAATATGGGTAAGGCATTTATTAGAGGATTTGGTTTAAGAGCAGGAGCTATAGCTTCTAGCATTGCTCACGATCACCACAATATTGTTGTGGTAGGAACGAATCCCAGCGGCATGCTTGTTGCCGTCAAGCACTTAAAAACTATTGGAGGAGGGTTTGTAGCCGTTAAAAACTGTGAGGTAATAGGTGATCTTCCCTTAGAATTCGCCGGGTTATTATCATTAGAACCAGTAGAGAAAGTCATTGATAAACTCGAGAAGTTAAACCAGGTGGTAAGAAAAGAACTAGGAGCTAAAATAGATGTACCATTCATGCAGCTAGAATTCATTACACTACCAACTGTACCAGAACTAGGATTAACAGATAAGGGATTAATAGATGCTAGAAACTACCGAATAATAGAACCAGTAATTGAAGTAAAAGACTAATGAAGCCCGAGTATTAGTATAGAAATAAAAATTAATTATAGGTTTTATATTGTTCATTTCTTTGCTATTATTTTTGCTATTTCAATTATTTTTCTTGCAACTTCTTGAGCTGTTTTACCGAATACGAGTGTTAGTGGTTCTTTACCGTGTTCGCCGTAATCATATATTACATCTGGTATTTTTCCACCGATTTTCTGTACTGCTGTCCTAATACCCCATGGTGTTGTAGCTCCTTCAGTCATCTTGATTTCCGGAGGTTCTTCTCTTCTATCGAAACTACTCGCTATGAATCCTAATTGATTAACAGCATCTTCTAAGTCTTTGTTATACATTATGTTGCCGGCTGATCTAGTGTCTGGATCGAACTCCATCATTGTTAAAATAGCGTTGGCTATGTGTTTAGATACTCCAAATTCGGGTTTTGCAGGCACTATTATTGTATCACGATACCTACCGATACGTCCTGGTATAGCTGCTACGTCCAAGGGTGTTCTAGCATATGGTTTGGGGAGAGCCATCCCTATATTCGTGAATACTTCTGGTATAACCTTGTTAACGATTCTACCATTCTCTTTTAACAAATTAACTGCTTTCTCCACCTCCTCGAGAACACGGTATCTTTCCGCTGGTATAGCCATCCATGCAACAGGGTTAACAGGTCCATGTCCTCGTCCTATTTCTAGACCATAATCTATAGCTTGTGTAATGAATTGTTTCGCGACACTTACTGCTTCAGGAATACTTCTTCCTTTGGCTAGACCAGCTGTTATCGCTGCTGAAAAAGAACATCCTGTTCCATGAGTTGTTTTCTTCTCGAGTCTTGGTGCTTTGAATTCATAGTATTTACCATTATAGTATAGTACATCTACTGAGTAATCCCCAGATAAGTGACCGCCCTTCACTACTGCTGATTTAGCACCATGTTCCTCAACTATGATTCTCGCTGCTTCTCTTGCATCATCCAAGCTCTTTATCTCTAGACCAGTTATTTTCTCTGCTTCCATACGGTTAGGAGTAATAACCCAGGCTTTAGGTATAAGTTCTCTTATCAGTGTCTCAATAGCATCGTCACGGAGGAGCTTGGCACCCGACTTAGCTATCATAACGGGATCTACTACGAGTGAGAAACCATATTTATCTACGGTTTTAGCAACTGCTTTGATAATTTCCTTGTTGCTCAACATACCTGTTTTAGCTGCATCAACTCCTATATCATCAGCTACTGCTTCGATCTGTGCTACAACGATCTCTGGTGGTACATCATGTATGGCCCTAACTTCATATGTATTTTGGGCAGTTATGCTTGTTATAGCTGACATTCCATGTACTCCCATGACAGCAAAAGTCTTGAGATCAGCTTGGATTCCTGCTCCTCCACCACTATCACTACCAGCTATGGTTAAAGCTGTGGGTATTCTATATTTCTTCATTTCTCCTCTTTCCCTCCATGAAGTATTTCTAAGGTTTTAAAGAATAATAACCAGAATGGATCTTGTTCAGGAACAGGTATATCTACTTCTTCACCATTCTTTTTGACAAGCACTACTCTTTCATCCTTTGTAACTTCTCCTATTATGGCTGCATCAATGCCCTTGCTTCTTAATAATTCTATTGCTGTTTGTGCTTTATCGGGCTTGACTGTAGCAATAAGAGTTCCTTCACTTATAGCAGCATAGGGGTCAACAGGTATACCCGTGAACTCGCTGAATGCATTTACGACTTTTTCTACGTCATCGCGTATGAATAGTTTCTCTTCATATATTCTTAATCCAACACCACTTGCATCAGCAATGTCATGGAGAGCTCCCCATACTCCATACTCTGTTGCATCATGCATTGCAGTTACTCCAGTTCTTAAACCGATCTGAGCAAGTGTGAGTGCATCGTAAACAACTGTTTGTAACCAGAAGATTTCCTTAGCTTTCTCTGCAAATTCCTTACCATAAGTTTTCTCAAGGACATCAGGGAACATTGTGGCTAGTATACCTGCAGTCTCTATAGCTGGTCCCTTAGTCATCAGGACTAAGTCACCGGGTTGAGCCATAGCTGGTGTAACGTAGTTGTCCTTTGTCGTGACTCCTATCATTGTAGCGCCACCGATCATTGGATAATCCACTCCACCATATCTGCCGGTATGACCAGCAGCGATCGCTATGCCGAGTTTTTCGCATTCATGATGGATCCTTGTCCAGAGTATCTTGAATTCCTCATCACTCATCTTCAATGGGAGGTTTAGATCGATAAAGAGGTATCTGGGTGGTACACCTGATACAGCTACATCACTAGCAAGTATATGGATAGCGAACCATGCACTCCTCTCCCATCCATACTCTGGTACGACAAACACTGGGTCAACTTCTACTATCAACACCTTATCTCCGAGATCTATTACGCTGAAATCTACTCCAAATCTAGGTCCAACAATTATTGATGGATCACGTTTACCTAGGTTCGGGAGGATGATTTTTTCAAAAACTTCTCTACTAACTTTTCCTATGACGAGTTTTTCCATTGTCACATGTGATCACCGTCTAGATAAACTATATATGGTGTAGAGAAGGGATACGAGTATGAGAGTTGGTATAGAGGAACCCATTATAGATCCGATCTCTGAGAACAAGGGTATGTATAGACCAGGTATGAGGGATGGTGCTGCGAGAAGTATGTATACTGTGAATCCAATTGCCCAGATCATTATTGTTCCCAATTTATAGTATGTATTGGTGTTGATTATTTTTTCTGGAACATAGTTCTTCCTATCAATGATGAAGTCCATGACCATGATCGCTGTTAAGCTGACGAAAGCACCACCTATTAGGAGCAAGAACCACTCATACTCATGGATAGGGAATACGAGAGCAATAATGGTCCCAATTATTCCTACTAGCATAATTTGTTTACGTGCATCAGCTTCTGGACGTATATTCTTGTAGGTAATAGCTGCACTATATACATCTAAGAATGTAGTTGTTACTGTTGAAAATATTATTATCAGCATAGCGGGTATGCCTAAACCATAGAATACTATGATACCGATAGGATCCATTGCACCTAGCAAGGCATTACTGAATGCTCCGAGGAAGTAGAATAGAGAACTAGATATAAAGTAACCGATATAACTGCCCCAGAACCCATCACTTACCTTTTTCGAGAACCTCGTATAATCAGCTATCAATGGAGCCCAGGATACTGGCATAGCTATAACAAGATCTAGTCCTAACCAAAACGCTGGTGTAAACATTAGTGGTTCGCTGAGAAGTTTGCCTAGATCATATTTGTTAAGTACAATATATGCTAACCAAGTTGATAGAATTAGTAACAAGACGGCTGCCAATTTCTCGAGAACACGCCATTTTTCGGGTCCTACGAGACTCCATAACGTAACAATAAGTCCTAATACTATGATCCATAAACTATATAGGCTTATCCCTACGATTTCTTGAGCAACATTATCCATGGCAAGAGCTCCTACTATAATCATCACAGCAGTCCATCCAATCAATTGGAGATAATTCAGAACAGACACTAGATATGAACCCTTCAATCCAAGAGGCTTACGCGAGATAACCATAGTTGGAAGACCAGAAACAACACCCATTACACCAACCAAAGACAATAATAGATTACCAATTAAATGCCCAACAATAATAGCTAGCAACGCAAGCTTCAAGTTCAACGATAAAGGACTAGTCACGAGTATAGCGCCAGCCCAGAACTCAGCAATACTGATCCCAGCACCAAACCATATAGCGAAATTATCTAGAAAACCATATTTTCTCATATGTATTGGTATGGGTTTAATGTCATAGCCATATTTCTTATCTCCCATGTCTTCACACCGTTAGGATGGTCTTCATTATTAAATAACCAAGTTATCAAGCTATTAATAATTCAGTTATCAATGAACGAATAATGATGAATTACAAGTTATCAATACACGTATGAGTGCATTAGTCGTGAAATATTAATTCAAAATCTAATATTGAAACATTAATATTCTAAGGATGATTTATTACTTAAATTTTATATGGTTATGGATGTGAATCTATGTATATTTTCTCTAAGTACCAGTCTTTGTATGGTCTTATATAGTTGTAATTTCTTTTGAATACTATGTTCTTATCTATATGTTTCAACACGTATTTAC
>JAGHDU010000141.1 GCA_021159785.1 Staphylothermus sp.
ATTTATTGTTTAGTGGTATCTTTCTATACTTGTATCTTTACCTCAGTGTAACACTGAGTAATCATTGCTACTATATGTGCTCATTTTTGCCGGGTATCATCATCAGTATCAATGTATTCATTAAGTCTTTTTTATAACATATCTAAGATGCTAACTTAATAATTATAATGGTGTATATATTATTTTGTGGGTGATTGTTTTGTCGAGTGAGAAAGCTAGTTATGATAAAGATATGCCATTCAGGGTCTTAGCTGATACTTTTGAGAAGATAGAGATCATTAGTTCGAGAACTCAGATGACTGTTTTACTAGTTAATTTATTCAAAAATACGCCGCCAGAAATCATTGATAAAGTTATATATTTGCTTCAAGGCAGGCTTTGGCCTGAATGGAAGGGATTACCAGAGCTTGGTGTTGGAGAAAAGACACTAATCAAGGCAATAGCTTTAGCTACACAGAGCACTGAGTCTGAAGTAGAGTCATTGTATAAGTCTTTAGGAGACTTAGGCAAAGCTGCAGAGAAGTTGAAACTTAAATATGAAGAGAAGATGAAGAAGCAAACAGTATCTATATTATCATTTATACCCGTTAAGAAAGAGCTCACAGTTAACCAAGTTTATGATGTGTTAACACGTATAGCTCTTGCCCAAGGCGAAGGTAGTAGAGATATAAAGTTAAAACTCTTGGCAGGTTTATTATCCGAAGCTTCTCCCAAAGAAGCTAAGTATATTGTTAGATTTGTCGAGGGCAGGCTTAGGTTAGGAATAGGAGATGCAACTATAATGGATGCATTGGCTATTGTGTATGGTGGGGGAGCACATACAAGACCTATCATAGAGAGAGCATATAATTTGAGAGCTGATCTAGGGCACGTAGCCAAGATTCTTGCTACCCAAGGTATAGAAGCTCTTAAGGGTATAAAGCCTCAAGTAGGTATACCCATAAGACCAATGTTAGCAGAGAGATTAAATGATCCCAATGAGATTTTGAGAAAAGTCGGTGGAGAAGCCTTCGTAGAATACAAATACGATGGTGAAAGAGCACAAATACATAAATCTGGTGACAAGATCTGGATTTATTCTCGTAGGTTAGAAAATATAACTTATCAATATCCTGACGTAGTAGAATATGCTAGAAAATACATTAAAGCAAATGAGGCAATTGTTGAAGGAGAAATAGTAGCTTATGACCCAGATACTGGAGAGCTTAGACCATTTCAAGAATTAATGAGAAGAAAGAGGAAACACAATATACACATTGCAATAAAAGAAATCCCTGTTAAGGTTTTTCTATTCGATTTACTCTATGCTGATGGAGAAGATTATACAGTAAAACCATTACCAGAAAGAAGGGCCAAGCTTGAAGAAATTATTGAACAAACAGAAGTATTTCAAATAGCTGAATATATCAAGACTAGAGATCCAGAGGAGCTTGAAAAATTTTTCTTAAAGGCAATAGAGGATGGTGCTGAAGGAGTAATGATTAAGGCTATTAATAAAAACGCTATATACCAAGCAGGTACCAGGGGATGGCTTTGGATCAAGTATAAGAGAGACTATAAGAGTGAAATGATCGACACTGTTGATCTTGTGGTTGTGGGAGCCTTCTATGGTAAGGGTAGAAGAGGAGGAAAATTTGGTGCATTGTTAATGGCGTCTTATAATCCTGAAAAAGACGTATTCGAAACAGTGTGTAAGGTCGGGAGTGGGTTTAAAGACGAAGATATTGAGAAACTACCTGAGATGCTTAAACCATATATTATTGATAGAAAGCATCCAAGAGTAGTTGCTAGGATGCAGCCTGATGTGTGGATTACACCAGCACTTGTTGCTGAGATTATAGGAGCTGAATTAACACTTTCACCGCTTCATACGTGTTGTTTAGATAAAATTAAACCTGGAGTAGGAATATCGATTAGGTTTCCTAGATTTATTAGGTGGCGGTCCGATAAAGGTCCAGAAGATGCTACAACGAGTCAAGAATTACTTGAAATATATAAAAGACAACTAAAGAAATTAGGTGAGTAACAACTTCTTTCGACATCCTTTTTACTTTTACAATCATTTGTAACTAATGAATTTCTAAAAGTAATAATTAATATGTAATGATTAAAACTTAAAGGGTGTATGAACAGTGGTTATTATAGTGACTTTTGTAGGACCTGCGGGATCCGGTAAAACAAGTCTTATAAATGCATATGGTAGCTGGTTGAGAAAAGAATTGTTTTTAAGAATTAGTTTAGTTAATTTTGATCCAGGCGTTGAATATTTACCTTATAAACCTGATT
This sequence comes from Staphylothermus sp., assembly GCA_021159785.1. GTDB lineage: Archaea > Thermoproteota > Thermoprotei_A > Sulfolobales > Desulfurococcaceae > JAGHDU01. The sequence goes on from JAGHDU010000141.1 coordinate 2,287, forward strand.
TCGACATTCGCGAATTTTTCACATTGAAAGAAATTATGGAAAAATATAAACTGGGACCAAATGGGGCTTTTCTTAAAGCATCTGAAATGATTATTGATTATTTAGATGAAATATTCTCCAGAGAACCATTTTCAAACATTGAAAACTATGACCTGATACTTATAGATACTCCCGGTCAAATGGAGGCTTTCATATTTAGGCCTTCAAGTACTTTGTTCTTTAGAAAATTAGAGAAACTCTCTAAACCTATTATAGTATTTGTCATAGATGCTTCCGCCATTCAAACAATATCTGATGCTGTTACCCTCTGGTTTCTTGGAGTATTAACCCAAGCCAAGACAGGATTAACCGTTGTACCTGTTATTAACAAAATAGATATTGCAAGCAATGTAGAACTTGCTAAGCTCATAGTTGAGAAACCAGAGGAACTATTTAAACTTGCTAAAAACTATTCTAGTGAAGGATTGATTTCTGAAGTAGTGCCAGAACTAATATCTATTGCTTTGAAAACAAAAGGAGCTTATAGACCCGTTATGGTATCCGCCGAAACAAAAGAAGGGCTGGAGGAACTTCATTTCTTAATTCATGAAGCATTTTGTTCATGTGGTGACCTTACCTAGTTTCGTTTTTATGTATCTTTTGTACAGAAGGATTAATATGTGCTTTAAGTTTATATAAATAATACAGTAACTTAATTAATTTGAGATGTAAAGATTTTGAACACGCAAAGCATGCATAGGTCGAAAATAGATCTTATAGAATCTATCCTTAAGTACATACATGATGAAGGATATGCTAAGAAGACACATATATTATATGCTTCGAATCTTAATACGAGAAGCTTGGAAAAGTTCTTGAAATACCTTATAGAAATAAAAGCTGTGGAAGTCGTAGAGAAACAGAAGCAGCACCATTCATATGTCATAACGATGCATGGACGCGAGATCTTAAGGATAATTATGAAGCTAAAAATGCTACTAAACAATCGACGGGGTTGCGTTAAAGATAACAGACTACTACTAAGTCGCTTAAATAAAGCTTTATCTTCTACATTAAAAGATAAATTCGTAGATATTCTTAATAAGGAAGTAAGAGGATTATCAGGTCTAACCTACGATCTAGACATTTTAAAAGGTCAAGAAGGACAATATATACTCATACCTATTGCTAGCATGGTTGATGACCAATGCAGAGAACTAGATTCTGCGGTGGGAAAGGCGTTGTTAAGTGTCCTTGACACAAATTATAAATGTGTAATATTGTTAAGCGATGGAGAAAATAATTGTGCCCATATAATGAATTATATAAAGAACTTATTTAACAAAATTGGTATAGATGAAAGTAGATACTATTTCGCATTATTATAAGAAGTCTTATATCATTTCATGTCTTCCTATTAATAGTTGTACTTATTAATGTTCCAGAGCTATATTCC
>JAGHDU010000037.1 GCA_021159785.1 Staphylothermus sp.
ACATTATACATATTTCTCTATGTTTATCAATGATGACAATAGTTTGCCTTGTTCAAAATATTTCATCGTATAAACTTGAATCAAGAAATTAGTCAAGTATTATTAGTTAAATCGGATACGTAAAATATTTGTTCTTTCAAGGATAATGTTTATATTTGGTTTTAATCATACGTTAAAGAATCCTTTTTATTAACTAGTTCTTGAATATAATTATAGTACAGGTAATAAGCCTATATATCTATACAAAAATGGGTGTAAAGTATGGATGTAAAAACTCTAACAGGAGTATTCATTATATTATTAATCATCGTTGGAGTAGTAGCATTCTACGCAGGAACAATGTATGGTGGACAACAAGCATCTGCACCTGGAGGCACAGTCACTACCACAGTCACGAAGACAGAGACCAAGACTGTAACAGGTGGCGGAGGAGAGGTATGGACACCACCAGAGAAAATAAGAGCAGCATTCGTCTACGTAGGACCAATTGGTGACTTTGGATTCTCATACATGCACGACGTAGGACGAAGAGTTGCAGAAACACTATTCAGCGAATGGTTAGAAACCACATATGTTGAGAGCGTTACTGAAGACAAACTAGGTGAAACAATAGATAACCTAGTGTCACAGGGATACAACGTAATATTCACAACAAGCTTCGAGTTCATGGACAAAACAATCGAGAAAGGTGAACAGTATCCCAACGTATTCTTCTTCCACTGCTCAGGATACAGGAGAAGATCCAATGTTGGAACATATTTCGCAGACCTATACCAGGTCTACTATCTTAACGGATTAATTGCTGGTGCACTAACACAGACTGGACACATTGGATATGTTGCAGCCTTCACTATACCTGAAGTAGTAAGACACCTTAACGCATTCGCAATTGGTGCTAAGGAAGTAGGTGAACAACTAGGTAAAGACATACAAGTCCATGTCATCGAGATTGGTGCATGGTTCGCACCAGACAAAGCAAGAAGTGCTGCCGAAACACTATGGAGAGACTACGATGTAGACGTACTAGCCTTTACTGAGGACTCAACAGCCATACTAGAATTTGGACAAGAAATAACTAAGGGATACGAAGAAGGCAAATATGATCATCCACTCTATGTATTCAGCCACTACGCTCCAGGATACATCTACGGACCAGATGCAGTTGTTAGCGGACAGATCGTTAAATGGGAAACAATATATCTAGACATCTTGTCAAAGATCAAGGCTGGAATATACACACCATTCAACTTAGAAAACGTTGACTATTGGTATCTCCTCAACTCAGGAGGTGTAGAGCTAGGTGCACATGTCTACGAGAATGGTACTGTCATGTACATCAACCCGAAGTTCATACCAACACTCAAGAGCATAACCGTCACAGACAAGTTAACAAACAGACAGGTAAGCGTATATGAACTAGTAATGAGCAGATACGAAATGTTCAGAAACGCACCACTACTAACACCACTCCAGCTAACAGCAATAACTCATCAATATGAGAACATCGGTAAGATCAATATACCACCAGTAGATCCAAACAACCCAGATCCATACAGCCAAGTTGACATTTACGTAAGCTCCTATTGGGACCCATTCACCGGCCCACTCAGCGGCTACCTCAAGGAAGACCCATCACAAAAAGTAACAATACCTGAAGGACAAAGACTAAGCCACGACGACCTATGGAGTATGGACTGGTTTGTAGATTGGGTAGTGTATCACGGTGCTACTTAAATATCCTAATGTCTGATTAATTTTTATCAATACAAGAGAAGGTGAAGTGACGGTGGCGACACAGCCTGAAAGCTCAAATACTTTTTTCTCCTCCCCTTCAAAAGAAACCCCCATTATAAAACTTGAGGGAATAACAAAGAGCTTCCCAGGAGTAAAAGCACTCGATAACATCAACCTAGAAATATATCGCGGAACAGTACATGCTCTTCTAGGAGAAAACGGTGCTGGGAAGTCGACCCTAGTGAAAATCCTATATGGAATCTACACACCCGATAAAGGACAAATCTACATAGATGGAAAACCAGTAAGAATTGCCAGCCCCATGGACGCTATCAAACTAGGAATAGTAATGGTTTCACAATCACCTGTGATCATTGATAGATTGACTGTTGAAGAAAATATTGTTTTAGGTCTGGAGAAATTCAATATGTTTGCACCAACGAGAAGAGTTAGAAGCAAAATAATTGAAGTCTCAAAAACAGTTGGCGTAAAAATTGACACAACTACAGAGGTGTGGAAGCTAAGCTATACACAGAAACAACTAGTAGAGATAGTGAGAGGACTCCTACTTGGTGCAAGAGTACTGCTTCTTGATGAAGCTATAACTTATCTGCCATTAGAAGAGAAAAGCAGATTCTATAAATTCATTAGACAATTTGCCAATGAAGGAGGAACAGTGATAATTATCACACACAAAATTCCAGAAGCTATGGATGTAGCAGACTATATAACTGTTTTGAGGAGAGGAAAAGTAGTAGGCACAGTACCGGTAAAGAACACAAGCATTGAAGAAATTAGAAAAATGATGTTTGGTGAAAAAAGCAGTGAGATAACATACGAGAGACTACCACCCGGCAACCCTGGCGAAGTGTTACTTCAAATCGAGGATTTATGGGTAAAAGGAGATTTCGGCGATTATGCCGTACGAGGGACTAGCCTAAAAGTAAGGAAGGGGGAAGTAGTAGGTATAGCTGGTGTCGCAGGCAATGGGCAAAAAGAACTAATACAAGCAGTTATGAGGCTAAGACATGTAGATAAAGGAAAGATCATTTTCGAAAATGTAGACATAACTCACAAAACAACACATTTCCTAAGGCTCAATGGAGTTGGATACATACCTGACTTGCCGGCAAAATATGGTGTAAGCATTGAGAACACTATTCTTGAAAATATTGCAATTGTACCAACATTTAGTAGCGAGATAATTAATTGGAAACGCATAAGAGCTCTAGCCCTCAAAATGATCAAAGAATACGAAGTTAAAACACCGGGACCAGAAACGCCGGTAAAGTTCCTCAGCGGAGGAAATATCATGAAAGTATTAGTAGCAAGAGAATTAACCGCTGCTACAAAAATGCTAGTTGCATATAACCCAACAAGAGCATTAGACGAAGCAACCGCTATCAAAGTCAGAAAGATAATAAAATCAAAAGTCATTAATGAGAACATAGCCGCATTAATTGCAAGTGAAGACCTAGACGAAATATTCCAATTAAGCGACACAATTGTTGTTATGAACAGTGGTAAAATAGTTGGTGTGTTTCCTGCTGAAAAAGCTAAGCGTGAAGAAGTAGAACACCTCATGGTGATGTAAGCCATGGAGTTCCCAATAAGTATGGTCATAGTTAGGCGTGTTAAACCTCTCCCATATTGGATAGTACCAATACTGGCACTAGTAGTTGGATTAGTAATATCAATGATGATTCTCTACGTAATGAGCGGGGGACAAACAACGCCATATGACGTACTATTATCAATATACTATGGATTCACCAATCTAGGATTACTTGCAAAGACCTTTGCATTGCTAGTAATAGTTGGTATAGGACTTCTCGTAAGCTTCAAGGGAGCAATCTGGAACATTGGTGGCGAAGGACAATTCTATATGGGAGTCTTGCTAGCGGCATGGGTAGCGTTATTTACAGGATTCGCATTCAACGAATTAATAGGCAAGACAACAATGATATTGATGGCACTACTAGCAGGAGCATTTTGGGCACTACTCGCAGCACTACCAAGAGCATACTTAAACATCGACGAAGTACCAGTAACCCTAATGATGAACTATATAGCATACTACATTATAGACTATATAATAATGGCTCGATGGAGAGAAAGACAATACGGTTATTATAGAACAGAAACAATACCAGAAACAACAAAGTTTCAATTAATCGAGGGTACGACATTATCAATAGAACTATTATTATTGATGATAACTATATTTGTACTAGTATGGCTAATGTTCAAATACACCAGTCTAGGACTTCGGATCAGAGTACTCAGTAGCAACCCCAACTTACTGAGAAGCAGTGGTATAAGTGTACACCTGACAATACTAATGGCTTTAACTATTAGTGGAATGATAATAGGAATGGCTGGTGCAGCATACCTTGGATCAGTATCACACAACCTTAGCTATCCAATAGAGGAGAAAACACCAGGATATGGTTATGCAGGAATTCTTGTCGCATGGCTATCAATGCTAGAACTAATAGGTGTCCCAATAGCTGCATACATTATTGGAGCACTACATACAGCAGGCATCAACATACAGATAGCAGGTGCCGGTGGAGCAGCTGTAGTAAATGTTTTCATAGGCAGCATTTTGCTAACATATGCTGTTCTCATCACGATCTCTGAATACAAAATTAGAATAATTGTTAAAAAGAGGTGAGAAGAAATGTTAGAAGCCATCATAGGTCTTATTGCTGGAATGAGCTCAGTATTCCTAGCTTACTATTTGGCAGCATTAGGACATGCAATAGTTGAGAAAAGTGGTGTATTAAACCTAGCAATTGACGGTGTATTCGTATTATCTGTAGCTGTAGCATATGCCCAAGCAGTCTATACGAGAAACAATCTACTTATATCGATATTAACCGCTATGATAGTAGCTGCGATATTCGGAATGCTACTAGCCTTCTTTGTGACAAAATTCCCAATAAGTCATGGTGCAACAGGATTATCAATGATGTTCCTAGGATATGGTTTAGCAAGCCTAGTAGGATTACCAGCGAGAAACATCCAGGGATCGATCGAGGGATTAGAAGTCGGCTACACTATAGACGTCCACAGTCCAGTGTGGGTAATAGTATATATAGCAATAATATTGATTGGTCTAGGAGCATTATTCCTCATAAACAAGACAAAGATCGGTGCAGCAATAAGAGCCGCAGGAGAAGACCCAGCAGCAGCAGAAGCACTTGGAGTCAACGTATTAATGGTTAGATTATTCGCCGGAGCACTAGGATTCGCACTAATAGGTCTAGGAGGCGCTATATTCGAGCTATCATACGTCCAAGTATGGAGCGAAGGCACTGGTATAGGTCACGGATGGCTGGCATTCGCAGTATCCTTAAGTGCAGGAAGAAACCCAATACTACTGATACTATCATCAAGCGTATTTGCTGGACTAGTCAAATACATGACAGCAATACAAGCAATGTACAACATACCCCAAGACCTCGCAAAAATGTTACCCTTCGTAGCCGCAATATTAGCTATGGTAATATTCATGGCAACACCACTAAGAAGAAGACTAGCTCCACCAAAGAGTCTAGGAAAGATCTACTTCAGAGAAGAAAAGGAGAGAAGTGAAAAATATAAGAAAAATTGTTTTGTTTTAGACAGTTCTTTCTTCTCTGAAGTAGATCTTTCCTAGGCTCTTTGGTGGGGCCAGTCTTCTTCTTAAGGGTGTTGCCATGAATATTACCATTGCTAGTATAGCTGCAACGAATGGCAGCATCTTTGCAAGGTCCGTTGGTATG
>JAGHDU010000136.1 GCA_021159785.1 Staphylothermus sp.
CAGAACGCATACAACTTACATCTATTATTCTATTTTTCATGTAGAACATTTAAACATTTCTAATTGAAGTTATAACTGAACTTGTGAAATTGATTGATAAACTTAATGTTAATGATGTACATAGAAATATGTTGCTATGTATTTTTCAAAACACTATGATTGAGTTAAAGTACTAGTGAAAAATGATTATGTTATGATAAGGATATTGGATTTACTTAACGTATTTAAGTCCTCTTGTTAGGGCTGTTGCTGCAATTGCTAGTACTGCTCCTTTGACAACCCATTGTACATATGGGTTTACGCCTAGTAGGATCAAGATGTTTGTTATTAGTGTTAATACGTATGCACCGAGTGCTGGACCAAGTGGGGAGCCGGCTCCACCAGTTAATTGTATTCCTCCTAATACGGATGAAGCAATAGCATCGAGCTCATATCCCCAACCTGTCCATGGATAAGCTACTTCTAGTCTTGCATTCATCATTAAGCCTCCGATTGCATAGTATGTTCCTGCTAGGGTGAATATTGCTAGTTTGATTGTGTCAGCGTTTATACCTGAGTATCTAGCGGCTTCTTCGTTTCCACCGATGGCGTAGACTTTGAGTCCGAGTGAGGTTCTTTTCAGTAGTAATATGTTTATAATCGTGAATAATATGAAGATCCATACCATAGCGGGTACTCCAATTATTTCATCGGTGAATACTCTGAAACTTGTTAATCCTACTATTGGTTGTCCACCAGTTAGTATCAGTACCATTCCTCTACCTCCTACTAGTGCTGCTAGTGTGGCTACGAATGAGGGGATCTTGGCTTTAGTGACTAGTAATCCATTGATGAATCCTACTAGTGCACCTGTTGCTAGACCAGCGAGGATAGCTATTGATAGTGATTGTTGGTAATTGATGAATATTATTGCTGCGACTGTTCCTGATAGAGCCATTACTGAACCGGGTGATAAATCGATGCTTCCCATTAGTATTATCATTGATTCTCCTAGTGCTAGCATTGCTAGGGGTGCTGTTTGTAGTAGTAGGATTCTCTGATTGTATGGTGTTAGGAAGTGTGGTGATAATATAGCGGATGCGATGAATAACCCTATTACTGCTATTAGGGGTTTTATTTCTTCATATACACTTATTTTTCTCCATAGATCCGTTAAAGACCAAGACTTCTTGGATTCAGACACATTACACACCTCTTTCATGTTCTATGTGGTTTTTGGGAACAGGGGTTTCAAAAAACTGGGTTTCACCACTTATTAGTTTAATTAATTGATCACGTGTGAGATCCTTATTTGGTAGTAGGGCTACTTGTTTGCCCTTGTAGAGGATGAGTATTCTATCGGATAATGCGAGTATTTCATCTACATCGGATGACATTAGGATTACAGATAGGCCGTGTGATGCTAAATCAGAGATGACTTTTCTGATCTCTACTTTTGCGCCTATATCTATACCCATTGTTGGTTCGTCGAAAACAAGTATTTTTGGTCTAGATTCGAGTGCTTTAGCGATAACTACTTTTTGTTGGTTTCCACCGCTGAGATTCATTACGCGGGTCTCTGTGCTGGGAGCAACGATGTTGAGTTGTTCGATCCATTGTTTAGCTATTTGTTTTTCTTTATTGATATTGCGTAGTCCTAGTGGTTGTGCTAGTCTATCTATTGAGGATAATATTATGTTTTCACGTATGGTGAGTAGTAGTACAAGTCCTTCTGTTCGCCTATTTTCTGGTAGATAGTAGATGCCGTGTCTTAAGGCGTCTACGGGGTTCTTGATCTGTACTTTTTCTCCCTCGATATAGATTTCTCCACTCACGACTTTCTCGGTGCCTATGAGTGCTTTTCCTAATTCAGTTTTGCCCGCTCCTAATAACCCGGCTATGCCGAGTATTTCTCCTCTGTATAGGTCGAAGGATATGTTTTGTAGCCTAATGCCTCTGATTTTTTCTGGTTTTGTTGAGAGGTTCTTTACGACTAGTATTGGTTTTTCTCTTTTTTCGTATTTCTTCTCTCTTGTGATATAGAATTTGCTTGGTTCTCTTCCGAGCATGAGTTTTACTACGTCTAGGGGTGCGACTTTATCGATGTCTAGTGTTGCTACTTTTTCTCCATCTCTTAGAACAGTTACTCTATCCGCTATTTTGAATACTTCGTCGATGTGATGTGTGATGAATATTATTGACTTCCCGGATTCTTTCATTTCTCTTATTATTTGGAATAGTCTCTCTACCTCTGCGGGTGTTAATGCACTTGTGGGTTCGTCGAGGCAGATTATCTTTGCGTTTTCGGCTAGTGCTCTAGCTATTTGTACTAGTTGTTGTTCTCCAACGCTTAGTTCTTTGACTTTGATCCATGGATCTATTCTTAATCCGAGTAGTTCAAGGTATTTTTTGGAAAATTCTTCGAGGTATTTCTTGTTTATAGGGGTGATCGGGGTTTTTGTGAATGGTATTTTTGCCATGTATATGTTTTCTGCTACAGACATGTATGGGACAAGGGTTACTTCTTGGTGGACGAGTGTTATGCCGTGTCTTTTTGCGTCTATGGGTTTGCGTATATTGACTTTTTTGTCGTTGATAAGTATTTCTCCTTCATCAGCTGTGTATATTCCATTTAGTATTTTGACAAATGTTGATTTCCCAGCACCGTTTTGTCCAACTAGGGCGTGTACTTCTCCCTCGTATAGGTTGAAATCAATGCCTTTGAGTGCAATAACTCCTGGGAATCTTTTCACGATCTTTTTTGTCTCTAGAATTACTTTGTCTTGTGTTTTCAGTAGTTTTCACCTCATTCCCTGTTTTTAAGGAATGCTTCTAGTTCTTCTCTTGTTGGTAATCCTTCTTGGGCTCCTATTTTTGTGATCTGTATTGCTGCTGCGGCATTTGCTCTTTTACATGCTTCGATGATATTGTATCCTTCTGCGAGGAATACTGCTAGTGCTCCGTTGAAAGCGTCTCCTGCTCCTGTTGTATCGATTGGTTCTACTTTGTATGCTGGAACGTGTTCTGCTATGTCCTTGGAGACTACTACTGATCCCTTGCTGCCCATTGTTATTACTACGTATTTAACGCCTTTGCTTATCAGTATCTTACCTGCTTTCACAGCGTCTTCAACTGTGTTTACTTTTATGCCTGTTAATAGTTCGGCTTCTACTCTATTTGGTGTTATTACGTATATGTATTTGTATATCTCGTCTGGGAGCTGATTTGCTGGAGCGGGGTTGAGTATGACTTTTTTACCTATTTCAAATGCTTTCTTGACGGCATATACAACGGTTTCTAGGGGGATTTCTAATTGTAGTAAGACTATATCTGATTCTTTTATTGCCAGCACTGCTTTTTCAACATCTTCTCTTGATACATGTGCATCTGCGCCGGGGGCTACGGCGATCATGTTTTCTCCAGTGCTTTCTTCAAGCAATATGAATGCTACACCTGTGTGAGTAGTGTTATCAATAGAAATATATTTTGTATCTACTTTGTTCTTTGCAAAATTATCAAGCAGTCTCTCCGCGAATATGTCTTTTCCAACTCTTCCAACCATATATGTATATGCTCCTAGGCGTGCTGTAGCTACTGCTTGATTAGCTCCTTTACCTCCTGGTTTCATGACAAAATTGTGTCCTAAAACAGTTTCCCCTGGAACTGGTAGTTTGGGGAGGGTTACATAGAAATCGATG
>JAGHDU010000064.1 GCA_021159785.1 Staphylothermus sp.
TACCTCTAGGTAGTGGTTTAACACTTTTGAGTATTTATCACGGATTAGAAGAAATGTATAGAAATAATATTATTGTCCGTTTCCCAAAATTGGTAGGGGTCGAGACCTGCGGGAACCCCATTTATTCATCGAGTCTAGGTAGTATTACAAAATGCTCAGAAGAACCATTACCCGGACTTGCATACAAAAGGCCAATTATAATGGATGAAGTTATTAATATTTTAGAAGAATACGGTGAAACCATTACTGTAAGTAAAAGCGATGTATTAGAAGCAGCAAAGAACCTAGCTAGAAAAGAAGGATTATTTGTAGAACCATCTGCAGCTGTAGCTTTAGCAGGCTCTTTGAAAACTAATATTGAAGACTATACTGTAATTCTTCTAACTGGCCACGGATTAAAAGGACCTAGCCCCTATACCGAGGCTAGACGAATTAAAACAAATATCTTTCCAGGTTCAACCAAGTCAATCATATTGAATATCATTAAGCATAATCCTGGATTAACTGGATATGAAATATGGAAAATGCTCGGCATAAAGATCTCTGTTCAAGCAGTTTATCAACACCTCCATGATCTCGAGAAAAAGGGATTAATACGATCTGAAGCCGTCGATGGTTTGAAGAGATACTATCTAGCAAATAAATAATGATTTTACATTAAAGCTTTTCTTAAAGAATTATCTTTATATTCCTTTTGAATTAATTGTTCTCCATGGTGATGACTATGTTCAAGAATAGGAACTACAATATAGTAGACATAGTAGTCTTCACAGTTGCTGTATATGTTGTCACAATTGCTATACAAATATACCAACCAGCAACTGGCGGCTACTTTAACTTAGGTGAGTCAATAATATACTTGGCAGCATTACTCAAAGGACCACTAGTAGCCGGTATTGCTGGAGGAGTGGGAGCTGCATTAGCCGATCTCTCAACCGGGTACAGCGTATTTGCTCCAGGAACACTAGTAATTAAATTCATAGAAGGACTACTTGCTGGATACCTTGTACAAAAAATAAGTGAATGGAAATCAAAAATCTTTGCAACATTAATTGGTGTATTCTATACAGCTTTACTAATTGTATTCGCAATCCATTATTGGGCTGGAGAAATATATATTGGGCCAGAAAACTTCCTAACGATAAGCATTGAAACACCTCTCGTAAACATACCACTAGCTGTGTGGATCATTATCGCACTAGTACTTGGTGGTTTAGTATCATATGTCTTAATACATAGGTATGTTAAGGAATTAGAGGCGGTAGCACTATTAGTGGCTGGACTAGAAATGGTTCTAGGATATTTCCTCTACGAATTCTTCATAAGCAACCCATTAACAGGGAGAGATCCATGGGCCGCCATAGTTGAATTACCCGTAAATATTGGACAAGCAGTAATAGGTGCATCAATAGCAGTGCCTATTGCAGCTTGGTTGAGGAGAGCAGGATATGTTAGACAAACCAGTACTCAGAGCTAACATAGTAGAAGCAGGTTTTACTGGATATTTCCAGATAAGAAACATAAAAGTAACTTTAGAATCGGGTGAATTACTAGTAATAACTGGGAAATCTGGATCAGGAAAAACAACACTACTAAAAACATTTTTAGGCACAATTCATTTATCCAGAGGAGGCTATTATAAGGGTAAAATAGAGTTCCTAGGAAAAGATCTAAACAAATACAATCCTATGGAAATCTATTCGAAGATCTCATATATACCACAAGATCCATGGTATGCCATAATTGGGCATATCGTCTATGTTGAATACTGTCACGCATTATCAGTAGCGGGAAAGAAGTGCCAACCAGAGAGGCTCACCGAGTACGGTCTCGGAGATCATATTGAACATATAACATATGGCCTAAGTGCTGGACAATACCAAAAACTATTGTGGGCCGAAAGCCTTGATAGAGAAACAAAACTCATGGTTATGGATGAACCCTTCGTATATCTTGATACAAGCTCAAAAAACCACTTCAAAAAACTGGTTGAAAAACATATTGACAAAGGAGGTTCAGCCATTATAGTTGATCATATGCCTGATGTATGGAAAGATCTAGAACCAAAACTCTTAGTTTTAAACAATGGTGAACAGATATATTATGGCTCTTATCGCGACGATATAGTACCAAAACCTAAAAAACTAGTACCTACTCAAACTTACAATGAGTCAAATAAGGAAGAGCTAGTCATAGCAAAGAATATTTACTACTCATATCTAGGTACTCGTGAAATCTTGAAAGGGGTTAATCTTGCACTTCATAGAGGCGAAATACTAGGTATAAAGGGACCAAATGGAGCTGGTAAAACAACATTATTGAAAATAATTGCAGGAATATACAAACCCCGTAAAGGAGTTATACTAAGGAAAGGATACCCAATATATGTGCCCGAGAATCCGCTCCTTTACTTCTCTTATCCGACACCATATGAAGAGCTCACAAATGCTTCAAAAGATCCCTCGAAAGCAGTCATTGAAGCGAAAAGATATGGGTTAGAGAGAGTTCTTAAGAATCCGTTGGCAGTTCTTAGCACTGGTGAGAAGAGGAGAATTGCGCTTTTAGCCGCTTATCTCTCGGGATACGATATATATTTATTGGATGAACCCAGTGGTGGGTTAGACACTTATAGCCTTAACAACTTACTTGAAATGCTTTTTGACTTAAAGAGAAAAGGTAAAGGAATCATCATAGCAAGTCATGACCCCCGGTTAGACGAGTATTATGATGGGATATGTAAAATTGATGGAGGTCACCTAGAATGTCGCTGATCGGTGCACTTGTAAACTTAGTATATAAAACATTCTTCCTTGTGGGAGAATCAAGCTATAGGAGAACACCTACTCCCCTAAAAATAGTATTTACAATTATTTCTTTAGGGATCCTATTCTACAACCCATATATGGGTTCTCTGGTGATACTAGTACTAATCTCGATTCTAGGGGGTTTTGGTTATTCAGATAAATGGGTATATGCAGCGCTGACATTATCATCAATCCCTGGCATATGGTATGCATTAACAGCTTATATCTTAGGACTAGCTGGGTTAACGGAGTCAATAACCTTGATACAAGCATTCTGGATCTATATCAGGACAACGGCTATATCCTACTTGATATTATTCATAGCTTCAATCATTAGCCCCACTAAAACTGCTAACATATTACTTCGCATAAAAAGAGAAGCATCAACAATACCTTTACTTTTATGGAGAATAACTCCATATGGTTTAATAACAACGATGGATTCTCTAGCAATAGGAAGGCTCAAGAAAGAAAGAACAAAGACGAGAATAGCGCCTGCAATAGCTTCTCTAATAGAATATGGGGAGCTTGTAAAAGAAATTAATTACTATAGGTTAACATGTGTCCCTAAATACCCCATACCCATAGAAAACTCACTAAAATACACTATTATACTATTATGCGGAATAATTATAGAAGTAGCTATTATTGCATATATGTTATTATATCCATAACTCGTTGTAAAAATACAAAGAGCACAGATTAATAATATACACATAAATATAATTGATATAGATGAAGAAGGTCCCGAACACTGCAGACCCGTACATAAATGGGATGAAGAAGCGGTGGCTGTCGGA
>JAGHDU010000055.1 GCA_021159785.1 Staphylothermus sp.
CGATACTACACTATTATGTAGAGTTTTTGTGAATGCTATTAGGGCTCTTGCTAATATGTGGTCAATAAAATAAGAATAATTCTCAATATTATCCCGCAAGCTTGTACGCAATAAATTTTGTGAAGTGATTATTACCTCTCCATCTGCATTGGCATATAGTTTCGCATGTAAGGGCGCTGAAGAAATCTCCTTTAATACTATAGATTTAATATTAGGATGATTAAAGATATTTTGTTCTCTGATATGTTCCCTGACAACAACATATATTTCTTCGGAACTTGGATGATAAAGAATATTTTCTATCAATTGTTTACCCTGCTTATCTATCCACGGAGTATAGAATACATGCTCGATACTTCCATGTTTTATTTTATCAAAAATCTCGCCAGCCTTTTTAGTCAAAGGATTAGCCACGAAATATGGGGACTTATAGTTCTTAATTAGGTCTGACAATAAGTGTACAGCATAGGCCCTGCTAAGGGTAAAGTACCGGATTAAGTCGGGATATATACATTCCCGCTTTACTATGAGATCGTATGGAGAAACGTCCCAGTACAAATCGTATAGGCTATCAAGAATAAGCCACATAGTTGATTCCAGGAAACTCTTTTCTTCAGAAGTCAATTTGAAGTGTTCCATTCTAATACCGTAACGCACAAGCCATCCTGGTAAAAGTGTGTATTCTCTTGTACTATCTACATTACTATACCATAAGAGAAGACTCTTACTCAATTTTTCTAATGTACTTAGGAGTTTCTTAACTTCATTAAATTTATTGACTTCAATGGTCTTTTGTATTTCCTCATAGTAATGATTACGTATATCTTGTCTGTATGATAAAAGATCATTAGAGATTTTAATGTAGTTATGATTCAATTTCTCAAATACCTTATACAAGTCGTTCATAAGTTCATGAATGTTTTTATCGAAATATCCTAAACCTGAATCAGCTTTTTCATATATAATTATTTTATATATCTTAGGTTCGAGAAATTCATCAAAGGGATATAGTGTTATTTCTTCAGCATTATGGTTTTTGCTATATTCCTTATCTATTATAACTCCGATTTCATCCTCATCGGTGTCAAGCATTTGAAGAAAAGCTATGTATATTAAATGTGCAAATGTATGTATAGCTATGGTTTCTATTAGATTTAATAACTTTCTATCTTTAATTGTTATATTCACTAGACTATTAACATAATCATTAAGATCATTAGTAAGTTCTTCTGGATCGTTCAAGTACCTTTCAATAGTTTTTCCGAGCTTACTAATAGATAATTTTGGATCATAGTATAATGCACGGGCTGGATTAGGTACGAATCCCTTTGCCTTATCTATTAACAAAGCCTTTAACGCCGTTAGAAGCCTTAGATAAGGATCTTTATTGATATAGTAGAGGTAATGGAAGACAAGCCATCTTGCATCGATAGAGAATTCTATAGCTTTTGTCTTATCAATTGTTGATTTAAATCGAAAACTTTTATCATAATCAAAAGTGCCAACATAAATCATAGGATATTTTCTTAATTCTAATTTAAATCCTCGTAGCTCTAGGGTAATATTAGCTTCATTGTATTTATTTACTTCTATTATCGACGAAAGAGTGTATTTCTCATTTGGTATATTTTGGGGGTGCAAAAATTTATATGTCAATGCGGATCTTGTCTGTATTACGTAGTTTAATACATCTGTACCGCGCATTCTATAAAGTTTCTTATTCTCCTCTAAATTTTTACATCTATGAATTCGTTTACAAATTTTAGCCATATAATTGATCAATATATCAGAATTTGATGCCTCCCCTAATACTTTGATTAATGGACATGAAAAGATTCGTTTAGAGACCTTACCTGGGGCTACACCTTCAGCTGTTTCTTCGTCTTCGCTTTTTTCGCCAACATATTTCAATACATCACGATATCCTATCACGAAACAAAAAGTTTCTGGAAAACCTTTACCAGCTTCTTCATAGTTCCATGCTAATGGAATATCTTTATGGTCTTCATCTAATCCTCGTAAGTCAATTATAAATATAACCCTTTCATCATTGGATCTTCTAACAGTGAAAACAACATATTCCGGTACGCCTTTATCTCTTCTTTTACTGTCTTTTTGTATTTTGTTGCCTATTTTAATTAGTGTATTGATAACGTCTTCGTAAGCAGGTATATTAAATAGCCTAAGTTCTTTTCCGCCTAAACCAACGTAGAGATCCCTAAGTTCTCGATTTAATCCATCGATATATGGTTTATACTTTTTCATCGAAAGATCATATACATAGTAATTATTGCCTCTTTTCCTGACTACGTAGTATATTTTTTCCGTTCTAGGAGGTATGAATATGAAGCCTAACCCTTTAGTCAAGTTGTTCTCCCTCAACAAGTTTATCCACAGTTAGGCTTGCTATGCGCGAGAGGGCAAGAAAAACCGGTTCTGTACGTGTACCTGATACATAATTTACTTCAACCTGCTTTACTGGTTGTGTCATTAAACTTGTGTAGTACATTCCATCACGTGTATACATTCCCAGTAAGGATAACAGGGTATTGGTTACACCAATATATTGTGAAAGCCTCTGTGTAGACTCAACATAATCTCTAAGCTCGTTACAATTTCTGATCTTGTTAGCCAATTCAATAAGACGGTGTCTTAGCTCTATTAGACTCGATTTCATTTCACTTAGGTCTATTTTACAATCAGTCTCGTTCATAACATCTATTATGTCTCCTATTATCCTACTATAGCTTTCAATATCATCTACTTTTTCTTCATAAATTTCTTCTAAATCTTCAGCCTTCCCCGTAATTACAATAACCTCTAGCATACTTAAATAATCTAAAATTTTGTTTAAATCCGAGAATGAGAGCTTTTCTATAAGCAAGTCTCTAAATGTATTAAAACATTCAAGTACTTGATTATTAGTAGGCATTTTCCGAACCATATTACTTAGTATATTTAATATTTTGCTCTTTAAATCGTTAATTTTATTAACTTGTTCTTTGGTCTTCTTAGCTTCTTTAGCTATCTCTTTTATATTAACCGACTTAACTAAAGCTTCTTTAATACCCGATGGTCTATAGATCTTTGCTAGATCAGCTAAAATCTTATCGATAACTCCATATCTTAACTCCTTAAAGTCTTCTGATACATTTTCTATATAATTAGCTATTTCATTCCTATATTTCATAATTAATTTTGCATAAATTTTCGCAGCTTGTTCTATATTAGGTTCACCATCTCCAGGTTCATAAAAAAGCGTATTAACTACAGCTCTCTCCGTTTCGTTAAGCTCACTTGTTATTGATTTAATATTTAAAAAATCTGCAATTGAAAGCAATATATGTTGTTTAGTTACAACTGAGTTTTTAGGCATTTTTGGAGGTAATATATGGAATAGTTCATTGGACTTATTATCATCAATAAGATAAGCAATATCAGTTGGTTGATTTGTAAGGACCAATGTGCCTAATGCCGTTCTATAAGTTTTATCACTTCTGCCAGCACGCCCTATTCTCTGTATGAAACTATCACTTCTTAATGGTGGTCTAAATTGTATAATAGACCAAATATCCGGAATATCTATACCAAGTTCTAATGTAGAAGTAGAAACAAGCAACGTTGGAAAAGTCTTTTCATTGAAATCCTCCTCTATTTTTTCACGAATCTCTTGTTGTAAATCTGCCCAATGAGCCCTAACTAGATCTCTCTTGATCGAATCTAAATACTCTTGTACAAACCTAACTGTCTCATTGTCTATAAAACTCCAGTGATCCCTATCATTAGGATCTTTAGTTGTTTCAAGATTATGTTCCTTTAGTATATTTCCTAGTCGTTTGATTAAGATATCCGATATGAATCTCTTAATACTCCTAAGATAATGAAGGCTATCAACGAATAATATAGCCTTATATGGAATGGGTGCATTGTTGTATATCGCCCCACTTTTTATCGCCTTGCTTAATGAGAGCGCCACATTATATAGGCCAATAAGTTGTGCAATCCACTGACCTGCAACATTTGGTCTCGGAGCAATAATGGTTACCAGTTCTAACTTTGAACATTGCGGATCTTTACTCCCTTCATGTGTTATTCGATACACTGCTTTACCTTCACCCAATACATTCTTAATTATGTTTTCAAATTCTTTATGTAAGGTTGCTGAAGAAAAGACCATTAATGGTTGGTTAACTGTATCGCTTTTAAGCAATCTATAAGTGAGTTCTTTTATGAGTGATCTAGTTCTTTTAAGAATATATATTAAGTGTAGTAGATTTGTTTTATCATATACATGTGCTTCGTCAAATACAATACATCCAAGACTTTCTGGATTTTTCCATATGATGTTGAATCTCGGAGTTGATAACATACGATTGAATGTATCTAGATTCGTAACTATAATATCGGGAATCACATCATGATCAAGAATTTCAAAATATACATTCGTTATTGGAAGAAGGTAAGTTTCTACTCTAACTCCTTGATTCTCTGGTTTTAGTACAACCGAGTAGTAATCATTAATTAATACATTATATTTAATTTTTTCTATCTTGGAATTTTGACCTTGTTTTTCTTTTACCTTGATTTTAACGGTATGGATCCTAAATTTATCACCTTTTTTGTAGTCGCTTGGGGATTTTGATTGACCATCACGAACAGCTATTAATGGAAGTATATCCTTTGCATCGACCTTTAAGGTTTTAGCATTATTC
>JAGHDU010000065.1 GCA_021159785.1 Staphylothermus sp.
GAGGATACCAGTAGCTAATAATCTTGGCAGGCTCTACGGGACTGCTTTAAGCCATGGAACCCTCTTAAAGTCTTCGTCGAAGGTAAGAATGGTTTCTATGTTGTAGTGTTTACACGTCAATGCTATAACAGCATCACTTGGTAAGAGTTTAAGATAGTTAGCTACTTCAATCATGTCTTGATACCTCACGTTTTCTACCAAGACTTCCACTTCAAGGTCTTTTAATAGTCTTTGTATACCATTTATTATAGATGCTGGATACCCCTCATCAGCTATTAGCCTTCGCAAACTATAAGAACCAATAGTCTCTTGTAGTGTTTGATAGTATTTTCTTGTAGATATGTAGAGAAGCTCATTTACAACTGTCAAGCTGGTATGGAATAAGCATTCCTCATAGTCTTCTAGTAGCTTTCGAGCCGCTTGCGTGAGCTTAGTCTCGAATAGAATGTTGTAAAATACGTTAGTATCTATGAATACCTTGTTCACTGTGCCTGAGCCTCTTCCTCATATTTCTTTAGCTCCTCTACATCAGCCCTACCGAAAATTCCAACATATTTTTCAAGAACCTCGCTTACCCTGCGCTTACGTATAAAGACAACTAACTCTTCACCTTCTCTAAACTCTAGTGGTTCCAACGGCTTCAATACACCATTCTCGTATCTTACCCTAACTACCTTTGACAAGCACTAATCACCACAATATATACTATGAATTCTACAACAATAAGATTTTCCCATAATAATCTCTAATTGTCCCATATACTAGATAATAGGTATGAATTCTTATTGTATCTGTCCCAGAGCTACATCGCTATGTGGGACAGAGCGATATTGTAGCCAGCCTCCGGAGTCGGAGATCCCGGGTTCAAATCCCGGCGGGCCCGCCACTTTTCCAAAACCTGATTATTTATTTCTAAAAGCTTAGTTGTGTTAGTAAATATAATTAAGATGTCTGATAATCATAATATTTCATGGTAGAAGGTTATGACGAGTGGTGTCCTAAGAATCCGTTTATCAAGAGATGCTATGAAAAAATTGTTTAATTCTAAGAAGATCAGTGTATCTAGGGGGATCGATGAAGTTATCGATAAGTATTCCGAAAAAGTAGAAGATGATGTACTAATGGAGTTTATTGAGGAAAGGAGGTAACTAAGCATATGAATCTAGTTGTTGATGTATCAGTATTTATTGATAGCCTCTTCGTTTATAATGAAGAGCGGAGCTATAGAGCACGTAATTTATTCAAGCTCATCACCAATAAGGATCTCAACATTTTTGAACCACAAGTATTTGGCATAGAGTTAGCCTCGCAATTAGTCCGTAGGAAACCAAGAGACTTAGCCATGAAAATATACAATGAAATAATAAATAAAATCATTATGATCGATGAAATAGATTATGAGTTACTCCTAGATATTGCTCTATCAACTGGTTGTAGAGCTATAGATACATTCTACATAGCTGCATCCAGCCTTATCCCAGCCATACTAGTAAGTGCTGATAAAACAATGATTGAAAACGCTAGAAAATATGGAGTAAACGCATATTACATCCACAGCTCAATTGATTATAACGCTTTAATATCAAGAATCAACCAGCCCACTTCATAAAGCCCTGGACAAAGTGATATTGTAGCCGACCATTGGAACCGGTGATCCAGGGTTCAAATCCCGGCGGGCCTGCCATGTAAATAGCACTTATATTAGTTTTTGTGTATTTAGAGAGAAATTATCGATTGTTTAATCTTGTGAATAGCTCTAGCCAGTGATCACAGGGTACGTAGTGCTTCTTAAAATATATTCATAAGTACGTGGGGCTTCATTTTTGGTAAGAGACTGCCTTAGGATTACAGCTCTATCTTTGGGGGTCATGAATATTTTCTATCTGTTGCCAGGGTTGAATACTCAGAAGCAATGTAGGTTCAAAATAATTATTAGAAGCTCTGTTGATCGAGTAATATAGCGGAGTGATGTAGATGGAACGTCTTTGTCATATTGAGAAGAAATTCTATAGAAGTCTAGATGGAATAAAACTCTGTGGTATCTTTACACTTCCTCCTAATAAGCCGTACAAAGGATTTATTTACTCTTACATGGTATTACTATGAATAAAAATGAATTCAGAGGATTCTATTCGGAGTTAGCAGAAAAGCTCTGTTTCAGAGGATTTGCATCCCTGAGATTTGATTTTAGGGGACATGGTGAGAGTGAAGGGTATCAACGAGAGTTTTCAGTAATAGAACAAATACTCGATATAAAAGCCAGTATAAAAGAAATATCAAAAATATGGAAAGGCCCAATCTCAATAATTGCTACAAGTTTTGGTGCGGGTGCAACCATCATTTACACAGCGTTATACGGTTCAAGAATAAATACCTTAATTCTCATAAGTCCTGTGATCGATTATGTAGCGACCTTTCTAAAACCAACGACACCTTGGACTAAAGAAGAATTCAGTAAAGAAAGAATGAAAACATTAGAAACAAATGGATACTTAGAACTCAATGGAACATTT
This sequence comes from Staphylothermus sp., assembly GCA_021159785.1. Taxonomy (GTDB): domain Archaea; phylum Thermoproteota; class Thermoprotei_A; order Sulfolobales; family Desulfurococcaceae; genus JAGHDU01. Next base: position 2,514 of record JAGHDU010000065.1, read on the forward strand.
GATATAGGTGCCAAACTTGTTGAAGAACTCAAGCTTATTAAGCCTTATGAATACATAAAAATGCTCAAAATCCCAGTACTAACTATACACGGCGATAAAGATACCATGGTTCCTTTTCGAAGTTTCAAAAATATATGGAACACCTAATGAAAAGTCAAAATTTATCGTTCTAAAAAATGCCGATCATGGATATGTCGCTTATGGAGATGATACAGGATTTTCTGAAGAGTCTTTGAGAAATAGAGAACTTATTATAAATAAATGAAGTATTGAACTGGTTGGAACGTGTAATAGTATGAATAATAACGTTTTAATTACTAAGACTACGGGGATATACGGAAATGTACAGATAAGAAAAGAAGTAAGGAAAAGTGATTACACAATCATCAGATTAACAAAAGTAATAACGAAAACTCACATGTAGTTATAGAAGATTACGACATTATAGACTCTCATACAACAATATAGATTTATGCCCAACATACTAGATAACTGGTAAAATTACTGTACATTAAACACAACTTGTAACCCAGACAACAGCAGAAACACTTCCAGAAAAGCAAGTATCAAAACCACAACTAACAATACAATTAGAAATCTATGATTCAATATAATACACACCTAGTATTTTTAATTGTAATAAATTGTAATAAAAGGTGTTCTCAAGGTATATGTTTCAAAAAGAACATACAAGTTAAAAACACATATAACAATTTCATTTAGAAGTTTAATGCCTGCGATAGATCCTCTATTATATCCTCAGGATCTTCGAGTCCTACTGATAATCTCACTAAATTCTCCGTTATCCCTAGTTTTTCTCTATCTTCTTGCTCTAAGAACATTGATCCAGCCTTCACTGGCAATACAGCCATTGATTCCGTGCCTCCAAGACTAGGACATCTTTTGATCAACTTTAATTTTTTCATGAAGTTTACTGCGTCATTGTATGAACCTTTTATTTTGAAACTTACTACTCCACCATAAAGTGGTTTTTCGAAAATCTTCTTTGCTATGTCATGGTATGGGTTACTTGGGAGCCCTGGATACAATACTTCTTCGATCTTACTGTGATCGGCAAGATATTCAGCCACTGCTTTAGCGTTGAGGCTGTGTTTTTCGAATCTTAACTCGAGTGTCTTAATTCCGCGCATTATCATATACGATTCAAATGGCTGTAATATACCGCCTAACATTCTTCTCCAGTCCCACAGTGTCTTTATATCGTCTTTTCTCCCCGCAATTACTCCGCCAACTACGTCGTTGTGGCCACTGAAGTATTTCGTCATACTATGAATGACTAGTCTCGCTTTGTACTTAATAGGTTTCAATATTACTGGTGTTGTAAAGGTATTGTCAACTGCCAATAGAATTCTTTCATTATCTATACATTTGGAGATATAATCTAGATCAATAACTTTGTTAGTTGGATTAGTCATAGCTTCCAGAAACACCATCGATGTCTCTTTATCTATAGACTCAACAATCGCTTCCGCAGATGGCCATACTTTAACTATTTTAACACCAAGTTTAGAAGCTAAGTTGTTCAACAATGATAGTGTTGAACTATAGACTTCCATAGGTACAATTACTTTATCACCAGGCTTAAGCCACCATATAAACAATGTAGAGATCGAGGACATACCACTATTAAATGCCAGAGCATCATCTGTATCTTCAAGTTTCGCAACAATTCGTTCAAGCGCTCTTGTAGTCGGGTTCTCCTCTCTACCATATCTAACGAAATTACCCCTATCGTTAACTATGGCTTCTCCTATTTCATAATCAATGTATTCATATACCACACTTGTATATATTGGCGGAATATGAGAACCATACGCATCCTTATGTTCATGACCATGTATACTCTTTGTAGAGAACCCGGTCATTTCTCTCACCGAATCCGCATTTGGTTATGATTAGTCAAAATTTAACAATTTTGAACTATTTTACTTTGCCTAGGTAATAATCCATTTACAAATTCAAAATACTCAACTAGAGTTAACAGGGAACAATACCTTAGCACAAACAAGCTAATTATTCGAAATAAGAGTTCAAATCCGAAGAACTCAACACATAGGTGTATCACAACATCATAATAGGGGATTATGACCAATTTTAGTTCTAGAGTTAAACTGACTAGTATTATATTAGAGTGCCAAACAAATTGTGCTAATACAACTTCACTGGTTACTCGGTTCTGTTAATTTATGAATTTACATATATAACACAAGGATTAATAACAAAAATTATGAGGTGATAAAATTTGAGGTTTTCCGGAAAGGTTGCTCTTATTACTGGAAGCGCTATGGGGATAGGGAAGGAGATAGTAAGAAGACTAGCCAATGAAGGAGCAAACGTAGTTTTATTCGATGTATCCGATAAAGTTTTTGAAACAGCTGAAGAGATAAAGAAGCTCGGTGTCGAAGCTCTTGCCTTTAAAGGTGATGTTACGAATAAACAAGACATCGAAAAAGCCGTTTCAGAGACTGTAGAGAAGTTTGGCAAGATCGACATATTGGTGAATAATGCTGGCATATATCCATTTAAACCATTCCTAGAACTCTCCGAGGAGGAATGGGATAAAGTAATGAATGTTAACGTTAAGGGAACATTTTATTTCACAAAAGCAGTTGCTCCCGTAATGGTTAAGAACAAGTATGGAAGAATAATCAACATAACATCCATAGCTACTATCGTAGGCTTTCCAGCCCTGACTCATTATTGTGCAAGTAAAGCAGCAATAGTTGGTTTTACGAGAGCATTAGCACTAGAACTAGCTCCATATAACATAACAGTAAATGCTGTGGCCCCAGGACCGATAGAAACACCCGGTACAAAAACGGCAAGAGACGCGATTGAGCAAATCGTAAAAGCCATACCTATTGGCAGAATGGGGCTCCCCTCAGACGTGGCAGCAACAGTAGCGTTCCTTGCATCTGATGAAGCAAGCTTCATAACTGGAGCCGTAATAGTAGTTGATGGAGGCTATACTGCTCAGTAAACCAACTTTTCTAACCAAGATCCTTTTATTGAAAGTATCATCACCTTAATAACCTATTTTTGAGCCATAAATTCGAAAAACCACACCTTAGAATTGCATAATTGTATATACGATGAATTTTGGTTACACAAACTTTTGATCATTCTATAATCCAGTCTTATATTTATGCTAAGTTGAATAGTTTGGATAGTCTATACGTATCAGACATTTTCTTAACAATGTAAGTTGAACGATTATTTTGTAATGTATTAAACAAATCTAGAAAATCCATAGTACAACATGTTAAACGTAAATTTATTATATAACATCGTATATTAAAATTTTAATTATAAGGTGATTTGATGTCCGACGAAAATAGTTCTAAATTAGTTAGAACAATAGGTTGGATAACACCTGCAGCACTTGTGATAGGTGCCTTGGGATCATCTGGTATATATGGAAACCTACCGTATACGTATATTGTGGCCGGACCTGGTGCTATTGCCTGCTGGATAATAACATTATTATTTGGCGTAATACTAGCAATGATACTCGCGTACGCGTTCACGATATGGCCAGATAAAGCAGGAGCTGAATATCCCATTGTACATATGGCTCTTGGCGAACCATGGGGTACTCTTACAGGTATAGGTTGGTGGATTTCATGGGGTACTACACCAGCAATAGTAGCCCTTATCCTAGGTCGATATATATTTGGAACCGATCCATCGACTTATACGATGCGTCAATTATTTGCATTTGCTCTAGTAACGGTGTTCTTTATATTAAACTTGTTCAACATTAAGGTTGCTGGTACTGCACAGAACATTTTATCGGTTCTAAAAGTAGTTCCACTCATTATTGTTGGAGCAATCGGATTAGCATATATTAATCCAGCCAATTTCTCACCATTCTGGAAAACAGGTGTTGAATGGATAGATACAACAAGACCAGAAGGCATGATCATGCTATTCTTAGCTGGAGCACTCATCGCTTCTTGGTCTACATATGCAACAGATATATTCGCTACTGTGGTTCCAGAAATGAAGGATCCCCATAAAAATGTAGTTAAATCCGCAGTATTTCTATCAGTTGTATGTTTAGCATTTATTGGATTAGTGTCAGTATCTGCTGTTGGAGTACTAGGAGATGGGTTAGGAACGCTCCCTAGACCCCTATTTACATTGGGTGAAATAGCATTAGGTAATGTTGGTTATGTATTGATGTTTCTAGCACTCATAGCAGGTGTACTTGGTGCTATTAATGCCAGTCTCCTTGGTGCATCAAGAGTTTTATACCAAATGGCAGAAGACGGTTTAGTACCAAAAGCAGTAACAAAATTAAACAGATTTCACGTTCCATGGATAGGTGTTACAATAACATATCTAATAAACGTATTAATGATCGCCTATACACCATTATATATTGCTATAGTAACAATTACTATGGTTCCATTCCTGCTAAACTGGACACTAGGCGCATTTGCTGCTGTAAAAATCAGAATGACACCAGAATGGCACAATAAGGCAACATATAAGGCTTCTTGGCCACTTATAATAGCAGGTGCAATTGTCGGTGTATTAAATATATTATTCATAATTATGTATGGACTCTTATATGGATGGAACGATATATTAATAGGAACAGGGTTCTTAATAGCTACTATCATATACTATATTATAGTACGTATTTTTTATAAGGGCAAAACTGCCCAATCCCAAACCTCTTAAAAGGTGTTAAGTATTGTCATTAATTGAATTATTAAAATCCGATCAGCCAGGTAAAAGAGTAGTTCTACTAGGGAACTACGCAATAGCAAGAGGCGCTATAGAGGCAGGTGTTGACGTAGTTACAGGTTATCCCGGTACTCCATCATCCGAAGCCTTAGAGACCCTAGGAGCATTGTCTAGAGAACTTGGCTTCTATGCAGAGCTTAGTGTTAATGAAAAAGTAGCCACAGAAGTAGCTGCAGGAGCAGCATTTGTTGGAATGAACTCCTTTGTAACAATGAAACACGTAGGCGTTAACGTAGCTGCAGACTTCCTAAACACTTTAAACCTCAGTGGTGTGGGAGAAGGCTCATACGTTATTTATGTAGCAGATGATGTAGGTGCCTGGGTCTCCCAAAACGAACAAGATACAAGAGTCTTTGCAAACTTCTTGCACATACCATGCCTTAGCGCATATAATCCACAGAGTGCAAAAGAACTTGTGATAGAAGCCTTCAAGATATCCAAAGAATTTAGCATACCCGTTATATTAAGAACCACAGAGAGAGTCAGCCACGCATCTGGAGTAGTTACATTCGGTAAACTACCTAAGAAAGAAAAACGAACATTTGAATTCAAAAAGAATCTTGAGCAATACTACTTAGGAGACGTGTACGCTCAGAGACTACATAAAGAACTACATGAGAAGCTTGAGAAGATAAAGGAACTCTCGAACAATAAGAATTACCACATCATTAATGAAGGAAATAGTGAGGTATTGTTAATAGGCGATGGCGTCGCGATCATGTATGCCATCGAAGCACTAGAAAGATTGGGTCTTACAGACAAAGTTAGTGTACTTGGACTCACCATTGTTAATCCATTACCAGAGAAACTGATAATCGAATTCGCAAAGAAAGCTAAGGTTATCGGAATAGTTGAGGAGGTTGAACCATATTTAGAAAAAGAAGTTGCAAGTATCCTACATAGACACAGTATAAGTGACGTAAAAATATATGGTAGATTTACAGGGCATTTACCATGGTATAGTGAACTAGGAGTAGATAAAGCCGAAGAATTCTTGCTAGATATACTTAAAGATACATCAATAGAAGTTGAACATACTAGAGTAAAGAGGCTTGACGAAAACCTTCCAAAGATTGTAGAAGCTGCCAAAAGAACTGCCGCACCCAGATATTTGAGTTTCTGTCCAGGATGCCCACACTTAGGAACATTCTATGCACTCAAGAAAGCGTTGCTATTAGAGAGGGTAAACATTAAGAAAGTGCCTGTAAACTTAGATATAGGGTGCTATGGTCTATCTCCATTCTCAAACGTACGTCTAGGCGATACAAGTTTCTGTATGGGATCTGGTATTACATTAACACAGGGTATGAGTCTTGGAGTGAAAGACGAAAAGTCCACACCAGTGGTAGGATTAATCGGAGATTCTACGTTCTTCCATGCAGGATTAACAGGCACTGCCAACGCAATATGGAATAATCATCCAATATTAATGATTGTCGTTGATAATAGAACAACTGCCATGACAGGCCATCAGCCTCATCCCGGAGTAGAATACCGCTTGGATGGAACACCCACAAAACCCTTAGATATTACGAAAATTGTTAAATCCATGGGTTACGAATTCGTAGAAGTTGTAGATCCATATGATATTAATTCATCTGTTGAAGCCATAAAGAAAGCAATTAGATTTATTAAAGAAAACAACAAACCCGCTGTAATTATTGCTAGAAGAGCTTGTGGATTAATTGTTCCAAAGGAAGAACCTTATAGGATAGATCCTAACAAGTGTACCGGCTGTAGAACATGCATAGTAACGTTTGGTTGTCAAGCACTACAATGGAATAAAGATACTGGGAAGGCAGAGATAAGAGCTGAACTTTGTAGAGGGTGCGGAATGTGTGCACACATATGCCCATATAACGCTATAGAGAGGTGAGAATCATGTTAAAAGACTTGTTAAATATTTTAATTACCGGAGTTGGTGGACAAGGAAACGTAACAATGGCTAGAATTCTTGCAACAGCAGCAGCATTTGCAGGATACGATGTCTTGGTAGGAGAACTATACGGATCTGCCCAGAGAGGCGGTTCTGTGACGAGTCATGTTAGAATAGGTAAGAAAGTATTGACGCCAATGATTCCCAAACACTCTGCAGACGCTGTTATTGCTTTGGAGATGAATGAATCGTTAAGAGTTGCAGATTATTTGAAAAGAAATGCTACAATCGTTCTAAACGAATACATGATATATCCACCAGAGGTTCTTAGAGGAGAAGCTAGTTATCCAAGTAAGGACGAAATAGTGTCCGTACTTAAAGGTCTTACCGATAAAGTATACGTAGTACCAGCCACAGATATTGCAATAAAACAACTAGGCAACGCCATGGTTGGTAACACTATACTACTAGGATTCTTCCTAAGTGTATTTGATACTGGTATAAATTATGAGCATGTAGCAGAAGCGCTAAAGGTTACTATTAAGCCGAAATATCTCGATCTGAATTTAAAGGCATTAGATGTAGGAAGGGAATTAGCCCAGAAATATGCATAACTTAGAGGGGATACTACGTGGCAGAGAAAGAGTTTAATCTAAACTATTTTTTCTATCCATCATCAGTTGCCGTAATAGGTGCTTCTAAGAATCCAAACAAAATAGGAGGCATCATAATAAATAACTTAGTCAAGAGTGGATATAAGGGAAAAATATATCCTGTGAATATAAAATGTGGAGAAGAATATAACGAGATTGCCGGATTAAAGTGTTACAAGACGATTCTGGATATTCCTGATACAGTTGATACAGCCGTTATAGTTGTTCCTGCCAGATTTGTACCAGATGTAGTAGAAGATTGTGGTAAGAAAGGCATTAAATCATTAATTATAATTAGTTCAGGATTTGCGGAGACTGGTAAAGAGGGTAAAAAACTACAAGATAAGGTCATAGAGATAGCCAAAAAACATGGTATAAGAATCATTGGGCCAAATACGCTCGGTATAGTGAATACGAACCATAATTTAAATCTCTGGTTCGGAATGCCTATTAGATTGAAAGGAAAGATCTCTTTCATATCTCAAAGCGGTGCAATTGCCGATGGTTTATTTGGTGTAGCACAGGATGAAGGGATAGGATTCAATATAGTTGTTAGCCTTGGAAATAGAGCTGATGTTGATGAAGCTGATTTAATGCTTTATTTAAAAGATGATTCCTTCACAAGAGTTATAGGGATATATTTAGAAGGACTTCCCCCGGGCGCTGGCAGGAGATTCTTAGAGGCACTTAAAGAGACATCTACCGTTAAACCAGTTGTTGTTCTAAAAGGTGGCCGTTCTATTGCTGGTTCAAGAGCAACTCTATCTCATACAGCATCAATGGCTGGCTCATATGAGGTATATGTATCGGCCATAAAGCAATTCGATGGAATCCCGGTAGAGTCTATGGAGGAATTCCTTGATACATTAAAGGCATTTGTCTATATAGATAGATATAAGAGTACACAAAAGAGAATAGCAATAATAACTAATTCTGGTGGATTAGGAATACTTGCAGCTGATGCAGCTGAAAGTTTGGGGTTAAGCATACCCGAATTTCCCAGAAGCGTACAGGAAGAAATAATGAAAGTTATACCCCCATTTGGGAATCCAATGAATCCAGTTGATATAACAGCACAAGGCACCCCTGAAGATCAATACAAAATGTATTCCGAGGTATTTAAGATAGTTAACGATCCAAGCCTTGTTGATGGAATCATAGTTATAGTTGAGGGCAGTTACCCATATGAACTAATGAAGGCCATAAAAGATGCATTAGTCAAAGAAATTGCCCCGAACCGCCGATTGCCAGTAATCGTTTGTTGGTTTGGAGCACTATCAGATATAAGAGATTTAGTGAAGGATGTTGAAAAAAGTGGTTTACCTGTTTATATGTATCCTGAAAGGGCAGTTAAAGTGATGAAAAATATTTTGTATTAATATAAAATTTTTTCCGCATTTTCACTTCTTACTTTTTAATTGCAGAGGCTATTTTTGAGAATAGTATATACATTATCGTAGACAACACAGCAGCGAATACTATACCATCAGCCCATCCAAAATATCCCCACCAGATAACAAGCATACCTATTATTCCAGCTATACACGACCCTACTATTCCCCATGCATTCCCCTTATAGAATCTACTAATGATCCATGGAAGATATGCTCCTATTAGAGCCGCACTACCTACAGCCCCTATGAAAGCTATAAATGGTGGAACGTTGGTTATTACCCAAATTAGCACTATGAATATTGTTAATATTGTTGCTAACCTAGTTACTAATAGTTCTGTCTTCTCAGACAACTTTTTGGTAGGTGAAACAGCTTCTAAAATCGGCTTAACAACATCTCTAATCATACATCCTCCTACAGCCAAAGAGATATTGTCCATGGTCGTTAATGCCATATTCCATATTCCAGCAGCTATCAGAAGAGCTGCCCACGTCGGAAACACTATCTTGTAAGACTCGAGAACCACATCCTCAGCACTCATTGAGCCAGGATCGGGTATTACTATTCTAGCAACTATTCCTGTCCAGAAATGAAGTATTAATACTAGAGACATAAACCCAAATACTACGGCAAATCTCCTCAAGTTTACTTTCTTACTCAGTGCTATAATGTTCATTGTGTTTTGAGGCAGAAGATTCCATAAACCATAAGCTATTGCTATTGATACTAATGAAAGATATCCCACACCATAAGGCTCGCCAGTTATGATTGCGTGGGTAGGGCTAATTTCTGTTACAGCTGCATCCAGCCCTGTAAATCCACCATACGGTAAGTATGCATATATAATTTCGAACACTAAGCCTGGAAACATTATTATTGCAGCTGCGAGGGAAGTAGCAACTATGCCCCAATAGCCTTTTAGTCCCAAATAAATCATAACAATGACTGCTGATATTATCGCTGCAACAGGTAAGCTTAGTCCAGAGAAAACATGAACAACACGTGCCAAAGCAGTTAGTTGTCCAACTGCAAACGCAATTCCTCCTAGAACTGTTAATAAGCCTAGAGCAACACGTGCCAAGTTACTTCTATCATGAATAGCCGAAATTGTTTCTGGTATAGTATAACTTCCATATTTCTCGGCGGTATCCCTCATCCATTTACCCAGAAAATACCACATAAAAACAGCTCCTAGACACCACAGAGAGAATAGAATTACCTCAATATAACCATACGTATACATAACAGCAGGACTCCCTAATGCATACCATCCACTACACGTTGCAAAGGTCAGGGTAATCGCACCTGTTAGTAATCCAAGGTTTCTATTAGCAACGAGGTATTCGCCTAAGCTTGGTTTTGCTTTTCTGACAACATGTTCAATAATATGTATTATTGCTA
>JAGHDU010000127.1 GCA_021159785.1 Staphylothermus sp.
AATATAAGTAATAATTCATTATTGCTAAAAAAACAATATAAAATTGAATATGATGATATTTCTAGTGCCTATGGTGTAGATATTGATTGTAAAGTCTATGAAGAAGACAATGAACAAATATTATATGTATATCCATCAAGTATGAAAATTCATTTTAATAAAGATTTGTTTGAATCGGATAAAGAAGAGTATCTTGAGATTGATAAAGCTGAAGTTGAACCAGAAATGGAAGAATGGTTTTTTGAAAACTATAACGATCCAGTTGACTTTTTGCCTTATGAAAGTAGAGAGGGTGGATTTCAGTATTTATATGGGGGTCCATATGAATTGGATGAAATTATGTATGAAGAGTTTGGAGGAACGTATCCAGATGAATACATACGGGAAGTTATTAAAAATATAGAACGTGAGTATGGTAATGTAGCATGGGGGAAAAGACCATCTAATACTGATGGATATGTTGAAGATGGCTATATCGAAAAGGAGTATGCGGAATCTGCTAGGGACTCAGAAGTAAAAAAGTATGTAAATCAAAAAGTCTATATACCTTCAAATGGGAAGACATATGAATTTGATGTGAACAATGAATATTATGACATTTATATATATAAAATATCAGAGCAAGCAATTAAAGAATTTCAAGCTTTACAGGAAATGATTAGTGAGACAGGTGCCACTCATCAAGGTACAGTAAAATTTAAAAATGATATAAAAGGTAATATTGAAGAATTAAATAAATTAATTAAAGATTTTCAAGATACATTTGGGCAAGAAAGAGGATTGTCATTTTATTCTATCATACATAATAAAGATGACATAGATAAGTCTAGTAATAATAAAAATATCAATAACATAGATACCAATATTATTAATGCAAAAATAGATGAAGATTTTGAAGGCTGGAGTGGAGAGAGTATAGTTAAGCTTACAAATGGTGAGATATGGAAGCAATCAGAATACTATTATGAATATCTCTATGCATTTATGCCAAATGTTATAATTATTCATTCTCCTACAGGATATAAAATGAAAGTTGATGGTATTAATAAAGAAGTAGGTGTGGAAAAACTAGAAAATGTCATTGAAAGTAATGTAAATGGATCTTTTAATGGTTGGGAGGGGAATACTATTGTTGAACTAATTAATGGAGAAAAATGGAAACAGTCAACATATAAATATAGTTATTCATATGCATATAGTCCAGATGTAATTATATATCAATCAAACTATGGATTTAAAATGAAAGTTGATGGAAATGACGAAATTGTAGATGTAGAAAGAGTAATATAGAAGTAGATTTTAAAACACTGGAATACTTTTTATAAACTAGACAAACTTTAGTACAGTAATTTTATTCAGGCATGATAAAATTATTACATAATTTACAAAGGCTTAGTAGTGACAACGGTAGAATTTTATAATAATAAATCAACTGAACTTATAGCCAGATATGATAATGCCAATATGTCATTATTGCATAAACTATTGTTAAAATATATTCCTCAAAAAAGTAGTGTATTAGATATTGGTTTTGGTTCAGGTCGAGATTTGCACTTCTTACAGGATAACTGTTGTGATATCTGGGGAGTAGACACATCTAGTAAATTTGTAGAGAATGCAAAACAAAGATTCTCAAATATAAAAGAACAGTTCTTTGAAGCTAGTGTTCCGTTTAGTAAAGAACAATTGAAATTAAACAAGCAGTTTGATACAGTTGTAGCTATAGCTATGTGGATGCATTTAAAATATAATGAGTATGAAGATGCAGTGGAGAGTATAGTGAGTGTAGCTAAAACAACATCCACGATAATAATAAGCTATTCAAAGGGAATTAGAATAGATGATGAACGTTACTTTGAAAATGTTGATTTAGAATATATTACACAACTATTTAACAATAAAGGTTTTAGATTAATTGAAACTATTAAAAATGAGGATAGTCTAGATAGAGATAATTTAACTTGGATTACGGTAGTCTATAAACATGATTGATACGGAAGCGTTAAGACAAATTAACTATATCATAGAACGTGACTCAGCATCTAGTACGTATAAGTATGTTCTACTTAAAAGTGTTATTAATGCTTCCCAAAGATACGACCATTTAATAAAAATAGAAAATTCAAAAGCCAATATTCCTCTAGGACTTATTGTAGAACAGTGGATATTGGACTATATGCCTTTCGTATTTAAAGATATTTTACAAGGTTCAAGTAAAACAATAGCTTTAGATAAACCAATAACTGATGTTTACAAGAATATATTTAAGCTTCTTAATTTAGATACATCTGTAGAATGGGTGTATGGGTATATGCAATTTACAAAAGCTCTTCAAAATCCTAATATGTCACTAGAACTATCAAATGAGTTTCTCAAGTTATCCAAAAAAATTGCAGATAAAATTGTTAATATGCCTATGAAATATACAGGTAAAGAAGAATATGAATTTTTCACCCCTGAAAGATATAAATTTGGATCGGTAAACTTAAGGAATAATGAGATTTATAATTCTAGCTTTGTAGTCAGTGATTTCGGATATTTTTCTATATCTGAACAACACTATAATATCTTTCGCTACTTAGGACAAACTCTTTATGGTACATCTACAATTATGTCTAAGTGGAAACAAAAAACCAACTCTTTAAATGCTAATCAGGAAACTATAAAAGATATTATTGAGAAGTTATCAAGTGATACGCTTGAGTTAAGAGAGACAGCATCCATCAGAAAGATATTGAGCCAAGAAAAAGAGTGTACCTGGTCAGGAAAAGAGTTGCAAGGTACAACCTATGATGTTGATCATGTACTCCCATTCTCAGTTTGGTTCAATAATGACTTGTGGAATATGCTACCCACGGATAGAGTATTAAACCAACAAAAGAAAAAAGCTAAAATTCCTACAAGAAAACTTATTGAAAATCGTGCTGATGTTATTATGAACTATTGGAATGACTATCAACAGGCTATGCCACTGTTATTCAAATCACAGATTGAAGTTGCTTTGATTGGTAAAGATGTAAATGAAGATAAGATTCTTGATACTGCTATAGAATCCTTATGTAAAAAGAGTGATTATCTAATTTATGATAGAGGGCATGAGGCTTTCAGTATATGAGTTTAGAACCTATTTATATAGATATAGAAGCTTCACTTAACGGAGATATACAAGAACTAGGTTTAGTCTATAGAGAAGATGAATTAAAAACTAGTTCTATTAAAGAAGCTTTTGAATATATTCAGGCTACTCCCACTAAG
>JAGHDU010000191.1 GCA_021159785.1 Staphylothermus sp.
AAACATAACTAATCAATTCACTGTGTATTGAAATAGTTTTACACTGAACATGGTGTGAAAGATGGTTAAACACTGGATCGATGAGTTAGCTGAGCAAATATATCAAAAGCTCTTAGAGCGGAAGAAGGAAGTATACGTGTTCAACGGAGGACTCAGTGTCTCAGGACTACAACACGTTGGTAGATTGCGTGGAGAGATCATACTTCCAGAAACAATTAGGAGAATACTAGAGAAAAAGGGCCTAAAGATCAAACAATACATTACCTTATACACACAGGATGCATGGAAAGGTAAAAAAGGACAATTAAATGCATTTCCAGACCCCAAGGAGGCTGAGAAGTATAAGGGATGGCCACTCATAAAACTACCAGATCCGTATGGTTGCCATAAGAACTGGGTAGATCACTTCTGGTCCGATTTTGGACCATATATAAAAGAGTTTACCGATGGAAAAATAGAATTAATAACAACAACAGAACTATACAGAGGAAAACTAAAGGAGTTCACAAAAATAACGTTTGAGAAAAGAGAAGAAGTTAGGAGAGTAATCAACAAGTACAGGGGAAGAAAACCATACCCTGAAGGCTGGATACCTTTCGAACCAATATGTAGTAAATGTGGTAGAATAGACTCAACAGAAGCAACAGAGATCGTCGACAACGAACACGTGAGATATGAATGTAAGAATTGTGGAAACAAAGACACTACAGAGATCAGTGAAGGAAAACTAAACTGGAGAATAGAATGGGTCGGTATATGGTGGAGTCTCGATGTAGACTTCGAACCCTACGGTAAAGACCACGCCACCCCTGGTGGAAGTAGAGATAGCTGTGTAGACCTAGCAGTCAACGTATATGGCTTCAACCCACCAGAAGGAACACCATATGAATGGGTATCAATGAGAACAAAAGACAAACAAGTCCTCGACATGTCTAGCAGTGGATTCCTAGGATTCACACCCAAGGACTGGCTCGAAGTAGCACATCCACACATCTACAGGTTCCTAGTACTAAAAACACCACCAATGAAAAAACTAGTTGTGAGCCTCTATGAAATACCACAATATTACAGCCAATACTTCAAAGCCGAGAGAATCTATTATGGACTAGAAAAAGCAAAGAATGAGGAAGAAGTAATCCTCAAGAGAAGCTATGAATTAAGCTATCCACACGGAGGACCACCAGCTGACCCCCCAGAACAAGTACCTTATACACACATAGCAATTCTATCACAGATTCTACCCAGAGAGAAATGGAGCAGCGAAGCACTCAAAAGATTAAAGATGAGCGGACACTTGCCAGAGAAACCAACAGAATACGGAGTCAAGAGGATCATGGAGATGATGGAAAAAGCTTATACATGGGTACAGAAATATGGCGGTGACAATTATAAGGTAGAACTACTACCAGAACCAACACCAGAAATCCTCAATGAAATAAGTGATGAAAACAAAGAAATACTAAGAAAAATGCGCGAAGAACTAGAAAAAATAACAGAATGGACCGAGGAAAACACCAAAAACGCAATGATCAATGCCACCAGGGACCTTGACCCAGCAAAGAGGAAAAAACTCTACGAAGACTTCTACAAACTATTCCTAGGAAAACCATACGGTCCCAGAGCAGCTCCACTACTAGCACTATTGGGAAGAGAAGAAGCCTTGAAGTATCTTAGCAAAATATAACATAATGTATAATATACTATGAATATACGACCTAGTTTTACAAAACATCCACTAAATAACCATATATAACACCATTTATAGATAGAGCAAGTCGGTTACTATCTATAAAACCATGATATGAACCGAGTAGATAATGGGAGCCGATCTATATGACAATATATATTATTATACCAACATATAACGAAAAGGAAAACATTATAGAGCTCCTTGAAAGACTCAGGGATTCTCTAAAAACTCAAGGACTCGAGTTTAAAATCCTAGTAATAGACGACAATAGTCCAGATGGAACAGCTGACGTTGTTAGAGTATGGGGTAGTAAAAACAAGGATACCCACGTTGAAGTTATTGTTAGGGAAGGAAAGAAAGGTCTCGGGTCCGCTATTCTCTTAGGCCTGAAGAAAGCGATCGCTGATCCTGAGGCAGAATTTTTCGTTACTATGGATGCAGATCTATCTCATAGACCGGAAGACCTCCCGTTGATGTTGAAATATGCTCGTGAGGCAGATGTTGTTCAAGGCTCCAGATACGTTGAAGGCGGCAAGATAATTGGTTGGGGTTTTCATAGACACATCATAAGTAAAACCGCTAATACATTGATCAGGCTAATATATAAAACCGGGCAAAGAGACAATACTTCAAACTACAGAGTATATAACAAGAGAGCTGCTGAGGCACTTATTAAGTATGCGGATGCTCAAAGCTATGAATGGGCTATAGAATCAATTCTTATACCATTGGCTTGTGGTCTTCGAGTAATAGAGTCCCCCATAGTTTTTGTTAATAGAACTAAAGGTAAGAGTAAATTATCTTTGAGAGATATTATTCATTGGTGGATATACATTATTGGTTTTAAAAAGAGGTTTAATGAGATTAAAAAATCATGCACTAAGATTTATTCTTCTGAATCTTAGGTACCCGAGTATAAAAGGTACCG
>JAGHDU010000253.1 GCA_021159785.1 Staphylothermus sp.
AGCTTATAGAGAAGATAAGCTTGTAATAAAACTTTATTGTTATTTAAAAATACCTTTAGTTAAACAGTATGTTCAATCGAGTAAAACAATATATGAGGGTTTAGAGGAGGCTGAGAATAAAAAAGCCATTGCACAGTATATTGTTGAAAATATGGAACCAGACATACTGTATATTCTAGGACCTGGTTCAACTGTTAAGGAAATTAATAAACTATTAGGCATTCCATATACTCTTCTCGGAGTTGATGTAATTATTAATAACCAGTTGTTAGCTAAAGATGCCGATGAGCGTACATTATTAAAAATAATTGAGAAGTACGGTAAAGCAAAAATAATTGTTACACCAATTGGCGGTCAAGGATTTATTTTTGGTAGAGGAAATCAGCAAATATCTCCTAATGTTATACGAAGAGTTGGTAAAGACAATATATTGGTAATTAGTACTAAGCGAAAGATAAGTAATATAGACTATTTAAGGGTGGACACAGGAGATCCTTCTGTAGATGAAATGCTTAGGGGATATATTAAAGTATTAGTTGATTATGGTAAGTATGTTGTTAAAAAAGTAGTTTAGGTGAAGATTTTTCATAACTATTTGTTAATAAATGGGAAATCAACGATTTTGCCTGAATATTCTTTTCCTCTAATTTGGATTGTAACAAGTAGGTCAACTATAGCGTATCTTGAATCTATGTATGCTTGTGCTATTCCTCTTCTGAGAACAGGAGAATATGCTCCGCTGGTTACCCACCCTATATATTGGCCTTCAATATATACTAGTGTATTTTCTCTTGGAATAATTCTTGCGTGTTTCTTAGACATCTTTATACCCATACGTATCCATCTCACACCTTCTTTAAGACAAGCTCTAAGAGCTTCTTCTCCTACATATCCGTGTTTATTCCAAGTTATAGCACCTAATCCGTAGCGTAAACTGATAGCACAAGGATACTTCACAGGATCTTCTCCATATTCATGTCCTCCTAGAACATAGCCCATTTCCATTCTTAAGGTATCTCTTGCAATTATTCCGACAGGCTTAGCTCCTACACTAATCAATAATTCTATTAACTTTGCTATTTGTCCTGGTTCACCCCATATTTCGAAACCATCCTCTCCTGTCCAACCACTCCTACTTATCAAGAAAATGCTGATGTCATTTATTTTCTCATTAATTCTAAATTCTAATGGTTTTAAATCATTGACCCATTCTGCGTTGATTTTTTCGAAAACTTCAACTGTTTTTGGTCCTTGGACAGCAATCATAGCATATTTATCGGTATAATCCTCTATTGTTACTTTATAATTCTTCTCGTGAATAATTTTTTTGAAATAATTGATCATTTTATCTATGACTAATGCATTTACCACAATAAGCCATTCTTCATCATTTATTTTATAAAGCATTTCATCGTCCTTAACTCTAGCATATTGATTTAAAGCTAGAGTGGGGCCGCTCATGAATCCTGTTTTTGTCTTTGATAAGTCTTTAGTATAAATATATTGAATGAATTCAGGGACATCTTTTCCACTAATTTTTATTCTTCCCATGTGGCTTACATCGAAGATTCCACAAGCTTCTCTTACTGTTAAATGTTCTTCTATAGAGCTAGTATACCTCATAGGAACTTCCCATTCACCGAAAAAACCCGTTTCGGCACCGAATTTCTCTACGTGGAAATCAAGTAGTTGAATTCTCCTCATAGACTTTTCACCAATTCACTTGAATACATATATAGAAAGCTAAATCTATTAATCTAATTCTACATATTTTTCGTTGTAAGTAAAGGTCGATCTAAGTAGAGGGGACTGTTAAAGGTGGATGCTCATCCTTTCATTCCTAATTCCTCAGATGAAATTAGAAAAAAGATTATGGAAAAGCTTGGGATAAAAAGTGTAGACGAATTATTCAGAGACATTCCTAGTAGTGTAAGAATGGAATCCAATAAATGGGATGAACTAGATATTGGTTTAAAGAAACCATTGTCCGAAATAGAAGTAAAGAGAATTGTTAGTGAAAAACTCGGTAAAAATAAACAATTAAGGATACCACCTTTCTTAGGAGGTGGAGCCGCGCCGCATTATGTCCCTGCTGTAATAAAGTACATTATATCGCGAGGAGAATTCTTGACATCGTATACACCATATCAACCCGAGATCTCACAAGGTATTCTCCAAGCTATCTTCGAATATCAAAGTTTAATGGCTGAATTACTAGACATGGATATAGTTAATGCGTCCATGTATGATGGCGCCTCGGCTTTAGCTGAAGCCTTGCTCATGTCTATGAGAGTAAATAAGAATAGAAGGAAGATATTACTTCCATCCAATATGAATCCTTTCCATAGAGAAGTAGTTATGACGTATCTATATCCTCACATTAGTCAAGGAAGGGTTATTGTAGAAGATATAAAATATGATCCTGTGACAGGATTAATTGATAAAGAAGATCTAAAGGAAAAGATATCCAAGGATGTTATTGCTGTATACTTACAGAATCCTAATTTCTTTGGTTTGATCGAGGAAGATGCTAATGATGTAAGTGAAATAGTTCATGAATACAAAGTATTGTTTATAATTGGGATTGAACCTTTGTCTCTAGGCTTGATAAAATCACCCGGTGAATTAGGTGCTGACATAGCAGTTGGTGAGGGTCAACCCCTTGGATTAAGTCTTAATTTTGGGAGTTCTTACTTAGGCATATTCGCTATAAGAGATGATCCGAAACTATTGAGACAAATGCCTGGGAGATTAATCGGCTTAGCACAAACAATTGAAGGCGGGGAGAGAGCTTTCGCTATGGTTTTACAGACGCGTGAACAACACATCAGGAGATCCAAGGCAACCTCTAATATATGTACCAATGAAGCACTATCCGCTATAGCATCAGCAATTTATTTATCCTTGCTGGGAAGAAAGGGATTAGTAAAACTAAGTAGACATATTTACTATAAATCACACTATGCTATGAAAATGATGAGAAAGAATGGAATTAGAGCAAATATATTCAATGCAGATTTCTTCAAGGAATTTACTGTCAGCTTTAATGAATATAACATATCATATCAATCTATCCATGAAAAATTACTTGAGAAAGGAATACATGGCGGATTGTATCTAGGAAAACTATATCCAGAACTCGGTGAAACAGCACTATTCGCTTTTACTGAAGTACATCAAAAACAAGACATAGATCTTTTGGTTCAATCCATTAAAAAATCTTGGAGGAGAGGAAGTAGATATGTTTAGACAAGCTAAATGGTCCGAACCCCTTATCTTTGAACTAGGAAATAATGGTAGGGAAGGTTTTCTTGTACCTGAACTTGAAAAGGAAATACTCGACACTGTTGGAGAAATCCATATACCCGAAAAAATACGAAGAACTAAAGAACCCGAACTACCTATGTTAAGTGAAGTTGAAGTAATTAGACATTATACAAGATTAACAGAGATGAGTTACGGAGTTGATAATGGCCCCGTTCCATTAGGTTCATGTACTATGAAGTATAATCCTAGAATAGCATGGGAAATAGCTTCTGATCCTAGAATAACGGAGATACATCCATTGCAAGACATAAGAACTATTCAAGGTCTTCTTGAGATGTTATATGAGCTCCAGAAGTGGCTCGCAAATATTACTGGAATGGATTACTGTTCGCTTCATCCCGCAGCAGGTGCTCATGGAGAGCTTGCTGGTATATTGATGATAAGAAAATATCATGAATTAAGAGGTAATTCGGAGAAGAAGAAATATATAATTATACCAGATTCTGCACATGGTACTAACCCTGCAAGTGCCGCTATGGGTGGATATTCCGTAATTGAAGTTCCCTCGAGTAAAGATGGAAATATTGATATCGATGCTTTAAGGAGCGTAGTGGACGAAAGTGTAGCAGGTTTAATGATAACGAATCCAAGTACCCTTGGATTATTCGAGGAAAACATAGTAGAAATAGCGAATATAATACACGAAGTAGATGGCTTACTATACTATGATGGTGCTAACCTGAATGGTATAATGGGGTATGCTAGACCCGGTGATATGGGTTTTGACATTGCACATATAAACATACATAAAACATTCGGTGCACCCCACGGTGGTGGAGGACCAGGTGCAGGCCCTGTTTGTGTTAAAGACAAAATGATAGATGAGGATAAAGGGATAAGTCTAAAGGATCTATTACCTGGTTATTTAGTTGAATATGATGAAGAAAAACAAATGTATTACCTCAAGAAACCATCTGAGTATAGTATAGGGGCATTGAAGGCATTCTTTGGCAATACGTTACCGTTGATATGGGGATATGTATACATATTAATGCTTGGAGCCAAAGGTTTAAGAATGGTTACTGAACACGCAGTTCTAAATACTAATTATTTCAATAAACTTATTGAAAACACACAAGGATTAGAGCTACCCTATGGGAAAGATAGACCGAGAAAACATGAGACAGTTATTAGTGCAGAAAAACTCTACCAGGATACTGGTGTATCGGCAGAAGACATTGCTAAAGGGTTATTAGATGCCGGATTCTACGCACCAACGATCTATTTCCCTCTAATAGTAAAGGAAGCATTAATGATAGAATTCACAGAATCAGAAACTCTTGAAAATATCGAGAAATATGCTGAAAGAATCAAGGACATAGTTAAAACAACATACTCTAATCCAGATGAACCAAAGAAATGGCCCAGAAACACAGCAGTTGGTAGGATCGATATTGTAAAGGCTAATCATCCTAAATACGTTGCACCGACTTGGAGAGTTTATCTGAAAAAACTAAAACGATATAGTACTGGAGAGAAACAATGAATTTATAATATACAATATATAGTTTGCGGATGATATTATGAGATATGATTGTGTTATAATTGGATCAGGTGTAGCTGGATATCCTGCAGCAGTGCTTCTTGCAAGAGAAGGTCATAAAGTAGCTGTTATTGAAGAAAAACTAATTGGTGGTGAATGTACAAATTATGGTTGCGTACCTAGTAAGTCACTATACATGGTAGCCGAAGCGTTTAGATCCTTAAAGAAAGTAGGTGCCGAAATACGTGCAGATTGGAAAGAAATAACTAAATTTGTAGAAAGAGTCGTAGACGAATCTCGAAAAGGAATAGAATATCTGTTAGAAAAACATGATGTGGAAATCATTGAATCTAAAGGCAGATTAGCATCATCTAAACAAATTAAGACAGATAAAGGTACTATAGAAGCTGAGAAAATTGTTTTAGCATTAGGAACAGATCCAAAACCCTTACCAAATATTAATTTCGATAACGACGTAGTGAGTAATAGAGAAATATTCTATGTGGATGAAAAACCGGAGCGATTATTGGTAGTTGGTGGTGGAGTTATAGGCGTAGAGGTCTCTAACATATTCGCTCAACTAGGTACAGAAGTCATATTAGTAGAAGCAATGGAACATATTTTGCCATTTCTTGATAAGGATGTAGCTATAATAATGCGTAGGTATCTGAAAGATAATGGTGTGCGAATTAAAGAACGGGTAGTTGTTAAAAACATCGAGAAAAAAGATGGAAAATTAGTTGTTGAATTACCAAATAATGAAATATTAACTGTGGATAAAGCCCTTGTATCGATTGGTAGGATACCTAAAACCAAAGGCATAGGTCTTGAAAATGCTGGTATTGAAGTGGATCAATATGGTTTCATAAAAGTTGATAAATTCTATAGAACAACAAATACCAATATATATGCAGTAGGTGATGTTGTAGGAGGCCCGTTATTAGCACATAAAGCAATGCTAGAGAGTATTGCCGCATATAGGAATATTGTTGGAAAAGAACCCATCACACTCAATTATAGTCTAGTACCACAAACTATATTCTCAGGATTAGAACTATCATGGATTGGTTATACCGAAAAAGAACTTAGATCTAAAAAGGTAAGTTATAAGAAAATTAAGCTGCCAATTTCCTACTTATCAGCTGTACGCATTAAGGATAGTAAGTATTCGTATGTAAAGCTATTGTTGTCGGAAGAAAAACAACAGATACTTGGTATACACATTGTTGCCCCTAATGCTTCAGAAGTTATATCTTCGTTCATACCATTCATCATAGAAAGAATTGACCTCAAGAAAATAGCTGAGACACCATATCCCCACTTAACAATATCTGAAATAGTACGAGAAGTTGCCGAATATATTATAGGCGAACCTATACATACAATCCTTAAGCATATATGAGTTTCCATAGAAACCAATAATTTTAATATAGTATATTGGAAATGTTTTAAAAATAAGGATATAAAGTAAATGTTTCCAGGTGAAGAATATGAGCAAAACCTATGCAACATTAGGAGAACTTAAACCAGGTAACTTCATAATAATCGATGGAGAACCATGTAAAATTGTTGAAATGAGTAAAGCAAAAACAGGTAAGCATGGAAGTGCTAAAGCACATGTAGTGGCAATCGGTTTATTTACTGGAAACAAGAAAACATTAATAGCACCAGTTGATCAGAGAGTAGAGGTACCTATAATAGAGAAGCGTGTAGGACAAATAATTGCTGATATGGGAGACATGTTCCAAGTAATGGATATGGAGACTTTTGAAACATTTGAGGTAGAAAAACCGCAAGATGAAAAATTACTAGAAAAACTAAAACCAGGAGTCGAAGTAGAGTACTGGGTAGTAATGGGCAAGAGAATGATAGTACGAACAAGGTAGAACATGCATAATTTCTACCTAAACCCTAATAATAAACATATTTATAAGGTTAATATAATTCCTTGCATTGTTAAAAATATTCTTCTTAGCGATCTTACAAACGCTGATAGAATTACAAGAACGATAGCTAAAACTACATACAATAGTATTAGAGAGCAAAGTAAAAACCTTATAAAATATATCGATGAAATAACAGGGGGCATTGGATATAGAAAAGACATGCTTGGTAGGGATTGGGAGAGAGTAATAACTTTGGGTTGTTATATAGCTTGGGCAGATTCTGTACAAAAAGATGAAAAAGTTCTAGAGATAGGAACTGGTCTAGGGAGAACAACTTATTGTATACAATATAACAAGCCTGTAGAAATTCATTCTATTGAT
This sequence comes from Staphylothermus sp., assembly GCA_021159785.1. Lineage (GTDB taxonomy): Archaea > Thermoproteota > Thermoprotei_A > Sulfolobales > Desulfurococcaceae > JAGHDU01. Next base: position 7,078 of record JAGHDU010000253.1, read on the forward strand.
AACGATCAGTTAATATTGAGTATAGCATTATACTC
>JAGHDU010000179.1 GCA_021159785.1 Staphylothermus sp.
ATGTTTTAGGTTATAAACCTGATAAGATTGCGGAAATCCTCGGTATTAGTAGGAGTAGTGTATATGCAGCTATTAAGAGAGCTAAGAATAAATCCGAGACAGCGAGGAGGACTATTGATTACTATAATGGATTAACTAAGCCCATAAAGATCAGTGTTAAGAGTGGAGAAGACCTAAGGGACGTTATTGAGAGAATATTTCTAGAAGCAGATAGTCTCGGATTAAAACTACCATTTAGATCAATAGAGATTGTTGAAGAACTCTGTAGAATGGGAATAGCGGAAGATGAACAAATTGTAAGAAATTCAACTATAATAATAATTCCCGGAATCGGTATATATCATGTTGAGTAGGTGGGATAATAGCTATAAACACTCCACTTACTAATAGGTTAAAGTTATCAAGTAGAAGAGATGTTGAGAGAAGACTTCATGAAATAATCTGGATACTAAGGGATAAGTATAGAGATGTACGGCTGGTTGGTGAGAAAAGACTTGATCCCTATATTCTATACTCTACACAGAGATACCTTGAATCAGACAAGCTAGGGCTTGTCCTAAAGGAAGTACTATATAGAGGATACTATGTACCAATAACCGTTGTTAGAGGAAGAGATTCCAAGTACTACGTTATTGACGGTCATCATAGGGCTAGAGTATATTTGTGGTTAAGAGTTAAGATCAATGCATATGTTCTAGATGTACCAGCCTATGATCCCAGAGAAAAATATCATGTATGGGAAATAGATCTAATTAATCCCAATGAAGTAATACCTAAATGGCTCAGTATTTGGAAACATATGGTCAATATTATTCATTTTCTAGAGAAAAACCATAGACGAATAGCTAGGTTGTGGCGTGAAAAGCTTCCGATTAGGAAACTAATTCCTACTGAGAAAATATACTATCGTGAAGTACCAAGTGAGATCAATGAGCCTATACTTGTCTATTACTATGATGATGAATATTATGTAGTTGATGGTCACAATAGAGTATGCACCAACCTATATAGAGGAATAAATGATATTGAAGCCGTTGTATTTACATTAGATACTACTATAGGATTAATTGAGACCTCTAAAAAGATAGGGCTAAGAGAATTCAATTTAGAAACATGTGGAGAACTCACTTAATTAACTTGTAATATTTTCCAGCATGAATAATAACGATAGCTTCTCTATTCATTTCCTCAAGTAAACGTTTCTCCATCGGGGGAAGCTTTTCAGCATCACGTATTGATAAGGGAAATCTTTTCTTAAATGATTCATAAAATTCAGAATCAACAACTAGGCTTCCAACTATTTCTACTTTTCCACACCTTATGAGTGAGTCAATAATTGAACCCAGTACGCGTTGTGCTTCTTGAATACTCATAATAGGTTCAGGTAACTTGTCTTGTTTCTTAGGCCTAGGAGCTGGTTGTACTACGTTTTCCTTAATCTGTTTATGGGTTTTGGTATTTGGTTCCTTTTCCACTTTTGTAAAACTAATTTGTTTTTTCAAGCCTTCAATTTCATTTAGTAATCCCTGTAACTTAGTCTCTAGGTTTTTGATGCGTTCTTCTAGTAGGTTGATTTTGTTTATGAGTGTTTGTATTTCTTTGGAGTAAGGAGCTCTTTCTCTGTGTTCTTCTTTTAGAGTATTTGTTTCGGGGGCGGTGGTTTTTTCTTCAATTGTTTCAATGGTTTCTTCTTGACTTGGTATTCCTTTTACTTCATCCTCGCTTTCTTCTCTTGTTTTCTCTTTTTTCAAAATATTCTGGACGAACCATTCCCCTTTCCTTGATAAAACGTATCCCTTTCCCGCTTTTTCGATATATCCATTATTTCTAAGCTTATATATAAGTGATCTTGCAAGGGCTGGTGATATTTCTAAGTATTCAGCTATTTCTTTTATCGAAGCACCTGGAAATTCATTGATAAATTCCAGTATCTTACTTGTTAGTGTTTTTCTTGTCATATCTTTACCCGATCATTTATAATGTTGTTTTGCTCTAAATATATATTGTGTTTTTAAACTGTTTTCTCAAAATTGCATGCTTGTCAGAATAATTGTGGATAGTGTTTAGGATATTCGTGGAAACCTACCTTGAAAAATAGATTATTTATTATGCTACTTGTATAGATATTGATGTTAAGAGTGTATTGATCAGTAGGGCAATAGTTATAACTTTATAAAGGTTTTTTCTCTAATATGTTAGGGAAACCTAATTCAATTAGAATGGTGTATGAAATGTCAACCGGATTATTCGACGCTGAAACAATACAAGCATTAAAACAAATATTTAAAACATTCAAAAAGGAGCTAACTGATTACTTAGTAGTGGAGGATCTCGAAAAGTTATCTGAACAAGACCCAAGCACACATCACCACCATCACCATATCCATGCACACCACGGTGGATGTCCAACATGTAATGAGGCAAAGCTCCTCGCAGAAGAACTCCAAAATATATCAGAAGGAAAGCTAAAATTTAAAATAATCGACCTAAAGAGCCCAGAGGCTACTGTGCTTAAACCAAGATATACTCCAGCTTTCATATATGATACGCCTAAAAGAAACATTAGGTACTATGGATTACCTAGTGGGCAAGAATTTGCTCCATTCATATACATACACCAATACATAGCAAACGACGTAGTGAAGCTCCCTAAGCAAGCTATAGATATCGTTAAGAGCATAGAAACACCACTACATCTCAAGGTTTTCGTAACACCAGAGTGCCCATATTGTCCAATAGTAGTTGATACCGTCAATCAAATGGGTCTTGTAAATGATCTATTACTCGTCGAAACTATTGAAGCAATTGAGCTACCATTAGAGGCCGATATGTATGGTGTATCATATGTACCAGACATCGTGATAACTGATCCAGAAAAACAAACAGAGTATGGTGCCGAGCCCGTAGAGAGAATAAATGGGTATATGCCACCTGAGGAACTTGCAAAAGTCGTTAAACAGGCGTCTGAGAAACTCTCTAGAAAATAGGTTGGTTAATCTTGGTTGATCGACGGAGAATATGGAGAGCAGAAGATTATCTAGAAGCCATATATGCCCTAGTAAGAAAAGGAGAGAAACCCGGTATTAGAAAGTTAGCGAGAATACTTGGTATAAAACCAAGTAGTGTTATCGAGTATTTAAGGAAATTAGATGAACAAGGATATCTAGTCTATAAACAAGGAGGAATTATAACCCTTACCGAAAAAGGTGAAGAACTAGCTAAGAAAATCTACGAAAGACACAAGATAATTAAAGAATTCCTAATAAAGATAGGAGTACCACCAGAGATCGCTGAGGAAGATGCTTGCTTTATTGAACACGGACTCCACGATGTAACAATTGAGAAATTATTGCGTCTCATGAAGGAGATCGAGAAATAATTTTTTCTAAGGATATAATGTTTCGAACAGGGTCATTGCTTAATAGGCATTTTTTATCATGAAATACAACAATATTATTCTCAGGCCTGATCTTTCTTAGAATTTCTTCATTTAACCCACACATTAGTGAAGCATTAACTGGATGACTTGATGCCTTCCTATTGAGGTTCACGTTGATAATTTTTGGAGATTCAACAATATATCCCCTAGTGAGTTTATGTATTTTCACCACGTAAATGCTATCACTATTGCCTCTACAAGTTAGTAATAGTTCTTTGAAAGAGAACTTATCTAATAGATTCCTACCATGTAATCTATCTATTGCTTGAATAATTCTATGAATGCACATATGTTCTGAGCGAATTCTTTCTATGTATTTTACTAAGGAACCTTTACCATATGATAGAACTGTAAAAGTCTCAATAAATGCTTTCTGTCTACTGTTCTCCCGGTAGAACATGCAAAGATATAGTCCTGCAAATATCCAAGGATCTACTTCTTCATCCGTAATGTATGCTTCTAGAACTTCTCCCTTTTCACCGTAGAGTATATGAA
>JAGHDU010000099.1 GCA_021159785.1 Staphylothermus sp.
ATAATATGTTTTATCGGGGAGATAGTACTATTGTTTTGATTTTATAAAATGATACACGATATAAACATTTTGATAATGAGGAAAAGAATAATTCTCTTCGTGTGATGGTGTTTAAAGGAGAAATAACACAGCTCTTGGTATAGTTTACTTATCTGTATAATACTATTTGACTAAATATGATACAAATAACTGTGCCATGATACATTACTAGGTATTATTTTATCGTTTTCTTCTATGGTCGAAAAATAGAAATATTGGTATTAATTATATGTGTGTCTAGAGGCCACATTAGGGGGAGAACTCCTTTTGGCTAAAGTTGTTTTAGAAAATCTTACGAAGGTATTTGGTGGTAAAGTAAGAGCTGTAGATAATGTTACTTTGGAGATAAAAGATGGGGAATTTATGGTTTTGTTGGGTCCGAGTGGTAGTGGTAAAACAACATTATTAAGGCTTGTAGCTGGTTTAGAAGTCCCTACGAGTGGGAAGATCTATATTGGGGATAAACTAGTTGCGTGTCCTGAGGAAAAAGTATTTGTTTTGCCGAAGGATCGAGATATTGCTATGGTTTTTCAAAATTATGCTTTATATCCGCACATGAAAGTATATGATAATATAGCGTTTCCTCTTCGAGTAAGAAAGCTTTCTAGAGATGAAATAGATAGACGTGTTCGTGAAGTAGCCCGTATGTTACAAATAGAAGATCTACTTGATCGTTATCCTAGACAATTGAGTGGTGGACAACAACAACGTGTTGCATTAGCACGTGCTCTTGTACGTAATCCCAAAGTATTCTTGTTTGACGAACCATTGAGTAATCTGGATGCGAAACTACGTATTATGGCTCGAGCGTTTCTTAAGAAGTTGCAAAAGGAACTCGGGGTTACAACAATATATGTAACACATGATCAAGCTGAAGCTATGGCAATGGCAGACCGTATAGCCATAATAAATAATGGTAGAATACAACAAGTCGGTGATCCGTGGGAAGTATATTCAAAGCCTAGAAATATGTTTGTAGCAGGATTCATTGGAGAGCCTCCAATGAATTTCTTCGATGCAAGTTTAGAGTTAAAAGAGGGACGAGTGGCGATTGTAACTTCAGGTTTTGAAATATTGTTACCAGAAGACTTGTCTCAACTACTTCAAACACATATAGGCAAGGAAGTATATGTAGGGATCAGGCCTAGTGAGGCCAAGGTAGCTCGTAAGAAAGATCTACCTGGTGAGAATTATATTGTCATTAAAGGCACCGTAATAGTGTCAGAACCCATGGGTGATAGACAGTATGTTCTAGTAGATGTGAATGGTATCAATATAAAAGGTATAGCTCATGTAAAAGAGCAGTTCAGAATAGGTGAGGAAGCATATATAGCTATTGACCCTTACTCAGTATACTTATTCGATAAGAAAACAGAAATATCAATAATCGATTATGAAGCACTTGAAAAAATAAGACAAAAGGAGGAAGCTGAAAATAATCTAGTAATCAACTAAGTAAAGTTGTTTGATCTCAACCTTAACTGCTAAACTTCAATCTTTCTCTAATCCTCTTAACTTCACGAAGGGCTTCCTTTATGCCAAGCTTCTCAAGTGTTTCATCTGTTGGTATTCCTAGCTCATCCCATCCCAGTTCTTTATAGTATTCACGCTTCTTTTCCTCAACATCTTTCTTCTCTACTGTTTTTCCTTTGTAGGGACCGCTTGGTAATGGTTCATAGAATCTCGGCGGGTTATCATCATGTATTCTTGGATCCCAGAATACATCTGGTCCGCCAAGCAACAATAAGATGCGCTGTAGTGTTAGTACTCGGACTCCTATTTCGTCTAGTACTTCTTTACTTGTTGTATTCCATCCAGTAACAGCATTTTGCATAGCTATCATAGTGTTCCAGTCAACTCCATTAAATATACATATAACTGCGCTATCGAAAAATACAGCATCTTTCTCTGGAGCAACTGATGTATGATCAGCTCCTTGCACACTAGAAGCATATGCATGTAGATCTGGATAGTCTTTTCCACTCCTTATCCCATGTGCACCGACACCTACACCTTTAACCTGTACAGCGTATTTCAGGACATCAACACCCTTCAATTCAGAGATCGTTAAGGCTGCTCGATATGTGCCTTCAGCGAGGATCTTTCCTATACCTCGACGATAGGTTATGTCCTCAATGATCCTAGTGATAGCTTCTACATCGCCCCATTTGAGCTCATAACCAATATCGTTCTTGGTAAGTATTCCTCGCTGATAAAGTTCGGATGCAAATCCAATAACATTTCCTGTCTGTATGCCGCAAAGTCCTAGTTCATCTATTAATGCTGATAGATATGTTACATCTTCCGGTTTAAACACGCCTAAATTGGGTCCCAAATAAGCCGCCATTTCATAATCTGGTGCATCTGTTAAGTAAACTTCATCTCTTTTCTTAACACAGCTTACTTTTAAACAACTTGTCGGACAACCCCAGTCGCTCCAATATCTCTTTCTCCAAACTCTTTTCTCAAATTCAAATTGGTTAAACTCAGCTACATTGTGCCATTCTTCTTGCCAGTTCTTAACAGGCTCAGAGCTAGAATCATAGGCAACGCTCCAGAATCCTTGAGCAGTACCCCAAGCCCTCATTCCATGTCTCTTTAAGAGTTGTTCAATGACTCGATTAAACAACTCCTTATAACGATCTGGTTTTGCTACTTTAGGTAGAGGGTTATTACCCTTGACTACTATAGCTTTCAGCCTCTTAGAACCCATTACCGCCCCATATCCTCCATAACCCGCTGCATGAGTCCATTTAGACATTACAACAGCTGTTCTCACCAAGTTTTCTCCAGCAGGACCTATGTAAATGAATGCCGGTGGTGTTGTAGCTCCATTCCTGGCATAGCTGGATTTAGTGTCTTCCATGATGTATTTCCATGTCTCCCTAGATCCCTTGCCCCATATCCTGGAGGCATCTCGTAGCTCAACTTCATCGTCTTCTATATATAGATAAACAGGATCTTTTGATGCTCCCGTTATAATGATTCCATCATATCCAGCTGCTTTAAGCTCTACTGCAACTTCTGTTGCTAGAGTAGATCCAATAACTCCATTATTCTGAGGACTTTTCCCAGATATACATAGTCTCGCACCTGGATAGTAACCTGTGAGAGGACCAGTCAGAACCAATAATATATTATCGGGATTCAACGGGTCTATTTTCTCCCATTTCTCACCTAATCGTTTCCATAAAAGCCATGTAGCTAGACCACGTCCTCCCAGAAACATTCTATAGAATCTTTGGTTTATCACTACGTCACGGGTCTTCCCATTAGTTAAATCTACTTCGAGAAGCCTACCCAAGAATCCATGAGGCATTTACATCACCTCATTAGGTTCCATGCCGAGAACTTTTCTTACAAGGGGTTTGGTTATTTCCTCGGGTGTCTTGGCATAATGCATAATAATACTCGTTGTAGGACGGTGTATTGTCTTTAATGCATAATATCCTGCTCTTTCACATATTTTAACGCATTCCGGTTCTCCATCACATAGATCACAAATTATGACTGCATTTTTATTCTTTACAATCCTTGGCACTTTCCCGGGACAAGCCCTTATACA
>JAGHDU010000147.1 GCA_021159785.1 Staphylothermus sp.
CAGGAATTAGATATGGTATATCGCCATATACCATGGGAAGTGACCACGACGTCTTTATTGGATGGTCCATAGATTCAGTCATGTATAATGAATGGCCTAGTAAATATTACCATACAGATAAGGACACACTCGAAATTATAGATCCAAAAAATGTAGCTTATACAAGCGTAGCAGCTATTCTAGCAGCAGAGCTTTACTTCAAAGAACAAGATAAATTAGGAGAGTATAGAAAACTATACGAAGAATATGTAAGAACATGGTATCGGTCCCAAGCAATTAGGAATAATTTCAGTGAATCGTTCCTATCAAGATATCTCATTAAGAAACCATTAATAAACAAGCAAGAAAGGCCAATCATTGAGACACCATTACTAGGTCGGGAAATATATGAAATACTAGGTAGAGAAGAATTCTTGAAAACAATCAAGATCCAAGGTGCGTATACATACTTAGGAGTATATGCTCCTCTCTCGGAAAAAATAGGATTAAAAGACCATATAAAACACTTTAGAGCGGAATTATTGATTCCTATGAAACGGAAAGAGGAAAAACAATTAAGAAATGCTTGGGAGATAATTAAATCTAATATCAATATCTAATGAGTGAACCATAGGGATTATTTTTATCTTTTAAGTTTTACGTATTGCAAATTATAGGTGTAGGTAGGAAATGCCAGTAATTAAGATTATGAAATGGGATCTAGAAAGATTACTAGGAAAAGTCTTATCTGTAGATGAAATACTTGATTATCTTCCGCGGATTAAGTGTGAAGTCGATAATATTGGTGAAGAAGGAGAAATAGAATATGAAGCAACCCATGATAGACCTGATTTGTATAGTGTTGAAGGAGTCGCAAGAAACCTTAGATCTCTCCTTGGATTAGGTGAGAATAAGTATCAATTAATAGATGAAGGATTAAAAGCATATAATTTAGGTGTCCCCGGAAGACCGTATATAGCTTTAGCTGTTGTTAGAGATCTAGATCTAGATGATGAAGCAGTTAAACAAATAATGCAGTTACAGGAAAAGCTTCATACAACATATTGTAGAAGGAGGAGAAAAGCAAGCATTGGAGTATATGATCTTGACAAAGTAAAGCCTCCCTTATATTATGAATTAGCTGACCCCAATACCAAGTTCATACCCTTAGATGAATCCAGAGAAATGACCCTTAAAGAAATATTGACGAATACCGAAAAAGGAAGAGAGTATGGATACATTATAGCAAATTGGGAAAAATACCCGATTCTAAGAGACTCTAAAGGAACTATTCTATCGATGCCACCGGTCATTAACAGTGAGGATACACGTGTAACAATAGAGACTAGAAATGTAGTGATAGACGCTACTGGGATAGATCCAAAAACTGTGATTGATATGGTGACTATTATGGCATATAATATAGCGGAGAGATCAAGAGGAAAGAAAATTGTCTTTGTAGAAACTATTATGCCGGATAATAGTATCTTAAAAGCTCCTAGAGAAAAAGGTGTTACAATTGAACTTATTCCCAACAATGTAAATGAAGTACTAGGAACTAATTTAGATACAAAACAAATAGTGGTGTTTCTAAAGAAATTCGATTACCAAGTACCAAGTAATCATGAAGGACATTTAGTAGTAGTAGCACCACCGTATAGAGTGGATATAAAATCCTGGATTGATGTTGTCGAAGATATAGCTATGGCTTATGGCTATGATATGATAGGTTCTACAGCATATGATCTACCAAAAGCAACACATCCAGGAAGAGTTCATCCACTAGAATTTATTTCCATTACGCTGAGAAAAATCCTCGTGGGTATGGGATTTATAGAAGTAGTTAACTATATGATGTCTAATCCCCAAGTACAACTAGAGATCTTTGGTATAGAGGATGAATTGATAACTGTCGCTAATCCTAAGATGGAGAAGTTTACGAGTCTGCGTAGATGGCTCGTACCCGGTTTACTAGAGGTAATTAATGCTAATAAGGAGAAGGAAGTCGAGATCAAGATCTTCGAGATTGGTGATGTCGCTATTCCCGATAAATCCACCGAAACTGGTGCTAGAATCGAGAGAAGATTAGGAATAGCTGTCTCACATAGAAAAGCTACATTAACTGATGGATTAGCCATTGTAACAACTCTCATGGAGAGACTTGGTCTCAGTCCACGTTATGAAAAAGGAATAATTAGTGGCTTATTACCTCAGAGAACAGCCAAAATATATGTTGATAATACCGAGGTAGGGTATGTTGGTGAGATTCATCCTAAAATACTTCTCAGAATTGGGTATGATAAGCCCGTTGTTGTATCAGAAATTGTTCTAAATAAATTATTAATGGTTTTAAGAGAATAATGCTTTGTTGAGAGGATGAGGCTTGGAAGGGACGACCCTATGAATCTGAGGGGATGAGTTGACGGGCCTGGCTGATCACTCCTTATATGCTATCGAGAAAAGAAGAGGTGCAACTATAGTAGTTGTAATTGAAACAGTTATAGCAGTGTTAAATAGAACCGAATTAATTATCCCATAGTCTAATCCAAGTTTTAGCAATGCTGTTTCTAGCGCACCTCTTCCACTCATGCCTAAACCTATTGCTATGCTTTTTCTCTTATCTCTTAAAGCATAATACGCGATTGGTGTTGTTCCAAGGAATTTCCCTATTATTGCTAATACTAATAAAACTGCAAAATACAATGGATCTACCATTGTCGGTGCATATGATAGCCCTATGTATGTGAAGAATAATGGTATGAATATTACATCCAGTATTACTGTGAAATCTCCAATGAATTCAGAAATGGCTATTCTTGTACGAAGCATTGGATCGTGATATTCTCTACCCCTGCTAATGAGTATTCCTGCTAGATACGAACCTATTAACTCGCTTAAACCCGATAGCTTTGCTAATACTGCTAAACCAAATGCTAATAGTATTGAGGCAGTAGCAAACCAGAAATAATCCTGGCTTATGAACTTGTAAAAGCCAGTGAAACGTGTAACGAGGAGACGGCTAACATAAAATACTAGGAAGAGAAATAGTAATGTCTTAGCTGATAACAATAACATGTCCCATAATTGTATAGTACCCGAAGTTCCAAGCCCTGCTAATATACCTATTATGAAGACAGCCATAACATCATCAACGAAGCTAGCACCTATAAGCAATGACTTTGTCTTAGCATCCCCTTTTCTGGCAACGATTCCAGCTACAGTTTCTGTTGCGGTATTTGATAGAGCAGCACTTATGAAAACAGCTGATAAACCAGTTATTCCCATTAGTAATAGCGCTACATAGATTAATGTGAAAGTTACTAATACACCCATTCCACCCATTACAATGACTTCTATGTTTCTTTTTCTTAATTCCTTGAAATCAGTTGTCAAGCCTGTGTAAAACATTAAGAGGAGCAGTCCAAGATAAGCTACCCCAAGAAGCTCCTTTGCTGGTTTTATCAATCCGAGAACATATGGGCCGAGTATTAATCCTGCAATTACGTGTCCTGCTATAGGGTGTAGATGCTGTTTCCTGAGAGGGAGTTCTAGAACCTTTGCAATCATGAGTAATAACACTATATCTACTACGAAATTGCCCGTATCCACAACTCCGTCACTCCATACGATATAGTGCTATGACATTACCATCTGTTACTGTTATATTGTCTTTACGAGCATATATAGGCAATACGTTTGGTGCAAATATTTGTTCTAACTCCAAATTATCTCCTTTAATCCGATACACTTTTGTCTTCCACACATCATTTTCCTTTACAGCCATACCAACGATTTCCGAAGTTATTAATGCATATTTCAAATTTCTTATAGTAGGGCTAATCCAAAGTATTTTACCATTAATATCATATGTTGCAACAACAGGTCGATCCATTATTCGGGCTATTACTGAAGTTATATTCTTATGAACATTTAGGCTTAGAACTCCTTTGGTGAATGGAGGTCTTATAAATGTATATTCTATTAGGAATTCCTCGGGGTTGTATAACTTGAGCTCGTTCTTTCCCATCAATACTATCTGTTTCGATTCAAACATGCTAATTTGATCATCTATCATCGCTGGGAACGGATTATATGGTATGAGAACTGGTAAGCCCTCCTCTCCACCCGGGATTATTTCCTCACCATCGTTGTTGTAGCCTTGAGTGAATACTTTTCCCTCATGCTCTCCAAACACTAGTACATAGTTCATATCAGCTATTGCGCCACCACCGAACCCAGTTTGTTGCTCTATGATCGAGCCTGTCGAACTATCTACTATAATGGTTACTGTTCCTTGTCTTCTATCACCCCTCGTAGTCACTGCTATTAGATTGTCGGAGGCAACTAATTTGAAATCCATAACTCCATTAATTGTAAATTTCTCAAGTGTTTCGCCATTACCACTAAAGATGTTTATTTCTAAAACCAAGCCTGGTTTAGCTAGTGTTGCTATACATATGTCTTTTCTACAAATCATTTTTGCGTTAAGAACCTTTACTATTTTAGTCCATACGCGGTTTTCTAATCCTCTATAACAAACAAGAGTGTAAAACTCTCTTCTACGACCAACTTTTCCTCTGAGAGGGACACGGTCTAATCTCTTTATTTCCATCTTGCCACTAATTGAATTAATCCTGTAACTCAGGTATTGATCTTTGCAATAAAGTAGTAACTCTATCCACTCATATTGGTATTTGACAGCATCTATTATACAATTCTTCTCTAGTGTTCTTGACCATAGATTTTTTACG
>JAGHDU010000035.1 GCA_021159785.1 Staphylothermus sp.
ATAATATATGTGAGGATTGACCGGGGCGCCTGCCTGGTCCCCGTATGGGGGCGGGCGGGTGGTCCCGGATGATATAACTCGTTCCTTTATTCTATTATTCTTCTCAAGTCTTCTTCTCTCCAGGGAATAATCTTGAATCCGAAACCCCATGTTTCGTTTCTCGGTCCTTTGTCGAGCATAGGTTCTAACTTGGAGTATATTTCCTTATCCTCGAACTGCAGTATTTCACGTATGCCGTAGGCTATTATGTCTGCTAACTGTAATGCATGGTCTAGTTTTGAGTCTATTAGTAGGTGATGAACAATCTTTTCTGGTTGTAACAATGTGTCATGTCTTAATGCCATTCCGTCTCTCCTAAAGCTGCGGGCTAGGAAGCTGTAAATTGAGGATGAAATAGTCTTTGCATCGGCATCAAATAATAGTATTCCCTCCTCTTCTTCTTTTTCGAGAAACTTTTCTATCCGTACCAGAATATCATTTGTTGCTTGATACTTGATCAAGTTTCCGATAAACCTGCTCTTAAGCTCGTTAAAGCCCTCTTCTGCATCTATATTTACTTGTCGTCTAACATTTGGGTTTCCGAGAACAGAGAAGTAGGGGGAATTACTGATACTGTTTATAGTATTGATTGTTGATCTACGGATTCCGTCGAGTTCCCTGCCTAGGACTGTTTCGTTAATATATTTCTCCTTGTCTACAGCTACTGCTATAATTGTGAATTCTTCGCTGTGAATTATATCATAGATCCCCCTGAATATGTTCTTAGCCTCCTCCATGTTGTTTCCACACTTTTTCCTAATCTTCCTCCATATTTCCGAGCCTTTCAGCTCTTCCAATTTCTCAGTATTTACTCCTTTCTCCCTAAGATACCCGTAGATGTTATCTACTTTCTCCTCAACAATTCGCATAGCATCTGGTCTCATGAGGAAAGCCGATATTATGTAGAAAGGAATACCACTCCGCGGCGGAGGAGTAGGGTCTCCACTCTCATCGAGATATACGAGGTACAAAATCTACGCCTCCACGTCTCCGTATCCGCTCCGGGTCTCGGAAGTTCTAATCAATTATAACAAATAAGCTAAGATATAAAAGGAGAACTTCAGCAGAGGCGTTGTACTTTATGTTATACGAAGCTTATTCTCCAGAATATCCCATCTCTCCTTGTATTCTTTAACATCCTCAGGTCTAAGGGATACTCCCTTCCAGCCATCGGGCCACACGGGTATTATTTGCTCTTCGGTCTCAATTATTTCTTTTAATTTATTCTTGATCTTTTCAAGGTATTTTCTCCGGAAGCCCTCGTCGATAATGTAGAAATCTGGTCTTTCCAAAAGGCCCTTACCCTTAAAGTCTACTAGTATTTGGATTCTTTTCTTCCCTTTGCTCCCTTTAACATTAGGCCATTCTCTTCCTTGTTTCGACTTTACTTCTACGAGGATAGTGTTACCGTTAGCTAGGTTTACCGCCAGTATATCTGTATTCTTCCACCTACCAAAAGTTATTTGAGCATGATAACCTCTACGACAGATCTCTCCGGCAACAAGATATTCTCCCGCTAGGCCTAGAAGGGATTTCTCAATTCTAGCCATACTGGCCACCAAATAACAACAAAAGCATTTAATGAGACTTAACCCTTCTGCATTAATCCGTTCCTATGTGTTTTGTTTCACTGGTTTTTATTGGTGTCCGGGGTATGAGGGCTCAGTCCACCGTTATTGGTATGGCTTTGTTCGTTATAGCCATGATATTTACCGGAGCTGTGTTTCTCAGTCTGGTAGCTAAGACTGCCCGGTTGCTCGATGCGGGTAGGAGGGAGATAGAGTTCCTCACGGAGAAGGCTAAGGAGGATCTAGGGGTTTCGTGGAGATGGGAACCCGTGGTGGGGAGTCAGGGATACCCGATACTAGTCATTAATAACACGGGTTCCATACCATTAGAAATAGTCCAGGTGAGGGTGTCTCTGAGGTCCTATTAACCAGTACGTGTAGAGGATCATGGTTTCTATCATGTTTTTCAATATATAGTGCCATGTAAAGTAATACATTATGAGCTCTACAGGGCCTACTACTAGGACAGCTAGCTGAACATATAGAAGCTTAGTTCCGAATACATACCTGTTTCGAGAAAGAAGAAGGACCCCGATCTTCAATACAAGCAACGCTAACACGGCAATACCAGCGGTTATAGCGCCATTACTACTTCTCAGAAGATCCTGTATTACTGAGTTGAGGTAGGAAAAGAAATAATTGGGTAATAGCCAGAGGGGTAAAGGCCCTATAGGAGCATAGAACGTTATCACAATATAGTAGAAGGATAAGGAGAGGCCCAAATAGTACAGAGGAATCATAGATAGTGAAACCACTAATACATAAGGTATAACCAAGTAGTAAAGACACAGGAAAAACTTAATACAGATTTAGATTTTCCGTTAACCAAATCAAGTTCTCCTTTCTACTAACGTAGTTTAGTAAACCATTTCTGGAGAGCATACAATCCTATACCAGTACTCAATAATAAAGATAAAACCTACAATAATAAAATACATGCTCTAAAAAGAGAAAAGCTTAACCTTTACGATATTAACAATGATTATCAGGTACGAATTGACACCATTGAGTGAGTATTGGTTGAAGTTGAGGAGGATCATCAATTATACTATAGCTTTTTTATCAGGGGTTTCAGCTCTACATGTATTATACAATCTATTCGTGTATCCGATAAGTATTGGTAGGCTTCTAATGTATTTATTCCTGTTGTTCCCTCTAGTCTTAATAGCATTGGATCTCGGATTCAATGAAGCTCTTTCTCGTAGGCTTGATAGATCCCTGACTAGGCGTAAATCTCTCATGATACAGGCTATAATCATAATTGTAGTACTAGTACCTCTAATGTTCTGGGGTATGAGTTATGCCAACTCATTAATTAAAACAACACAACAGACCCCCGGCATAGAGGAAATGTATCCCGAAGACATATTCTCCTTATGGGCGGCGGCAGTACCAATAGCACTATACGTGATCTACTACTATGCAATCAAAGTATACGAGTATATAGGCTCTAAACATAAACAAAACATAAAATAACTCTCATTCAATCATCAAAGTAAACAAACGAACTATCAGTCATGAATTAATATTTTGTAGATACATTCAATCCGAAAGAATCATAGACCTTATATTAATTCACAATCTCTATTCTACGCTTATTGAGGTTTTGTTACTTTAAACATTTTTACAATTTGTAGAGCTACCCGTCTACTTTTAGTTCTTATAAGTATTTCATCACCTAACTCAATAATTTCGATCGCGTCTCCATATTTATTTACTACTTGGCTCAATAGGTTTCGTGGAGCTCTAATGACATAGTAACCCTCAGGATCTTTTGGGCCTAGGAGGTTTTTCATCATTTTTGAGCCACCACGCTAGGTATAGTAGATGTCTTTGTAGGGTATCCATATCTAGTATTCCTTGGTATTCATTTAGTTCGTTTATCACTATAATGGTATCTATGTTCTTCCTTGTGAAGATATCTATTATTTCCTTGATTGTTGTATTTGTCTTGACTATTGGTGTTTCTAATATATACTCCTTAATGGAGTCTCTTTTCTTTGTTAGTATTTCTGTTGGATTTATTCTTCGTATATCTATTACTCCTATGATATTGTTATTTCTTCTTACGGGTATTACCCTAGATCTGCTGTTTAGAATTATTACGAGGGTTTTGTCGAGTGTGTCCTCTAAGTCTATAATGGTTGGTTTTGGTAGAGTTATTACCGAAATTGGTTCGTCTAGAAGTTCTGGTTTGTGTCTAGAAATTACAAGTAATGATTCCAGTAGTCTCTCAATATCGTTTTTCAGTCTAGTTGTCCGTTGTGATTTATAGAGTGTTTTATTGATTATAAGTTCTCGCGCTAGTAAGGAGGATAGTAAAGAGGGTAATATGAAGAAATAGTTTCCTGTCAATTCTGTTATGAGAATACTTGTCCCTATTGGGGTAGCTGAAATTGAACCATAAAATGCTGCCATACCCAAATATGCGAATACAAGAGGATCTTTAGCATTAATACCAAATAGTCCAAGTATTTTGTAATACATTACGCCAGATAATGCACCAATAAATATTCCTGGACCAAAATAACCTGCACTAGCACCCGATTTAATCGTCAAAGAAGTAGCAAGCATTTTTGCATAGATCAGCACAAATAATGATATAATGCTTAGTTTTGCTAATGTTTCTTCAAAATCGGATAATGCATGAGAAACATAACTTATACCTGTCCCGTACGTGGTGGGCATTAAGAATATTATTAAACTAACCATTAACGAGAACATCGTTACAACAATTAATTCTAACTTAATGTATTTACGGATAAATTCCCCTAACCTGTAGGTAAGTCTATCCAGGTACACGAAACTTATCGATACTAGTACAATATATAAACCAAATAATACGTAGAGAAGGATCATATAAGGATCAAGTAAGCTACTATAGTCCAACAAAAGTCTTGGAAACTCGAAATCATAACCTACATTAAGAAAAACAGAAACTAGTAAACCAACAATACTGCCAATAACAACTGGTATAATGCCTTTTGTCTCGAAATCCCTCTTATATGGTACCTCGATGGCGTAGAAGATTGCTCCAAGTGGAGCTCTGAATATCGCTGATAATACAGCTGCAATTCCCGACAATATTAGTGTTTTACGTTCAATATAATTAACTCTGAATTTCTCAGCAATCCATCCACCAATGAAACCACCTATATACACTGATGGACCCTGAACACCTCCACTACCACCTCCACCAATCGCCACAATAGTAGATATGATCTTTAGAAATAATGTACGTATACGGAAAACTATCAACGGCAAATGATAATCTCTAATAATATTCTCAACACCAGCACCTCTAGCATGAAACTCCTTAAAAATAAACAAGAGAAAAGAACCAACAAAAACAGATATAGCAACAAACAAAGAACGAACAATTCCACCTGAAAAGCACTGCAAAACAAAGTATTCGTAACCCAGTAAAAGATGAATAAAAACAAGAGAAACCAGACTGGATAAAACCGCGACAAACAATGATAGAATTAGAATCCTAAAAAACCGCAAACGCATCACCATACTAATGAATAACAAATCATTGATAGTTTAATAAGAGGCAATACTAATGCATTGTTTGATTCTTATTATGAACGAAAATATCGTTACCATATGATTATTAATAATGGGCCCGCGGGGATTCGAACCCCGGACCTCCGCCATGTGAGAACACACTGATATGCATAAGTTCATATCAATGGTATGCATATAATCCAAAATGATAGTCAAAGTGTATATCGATAATGATATTCAAACATAAAGTATGCATGGTTATCTGAGGTCTCTAGTGTGTTGGTGTGTCTATAATGTAGTTGAACCAGAGACCCATCTATTTGTATGCACGTCCTCTAGGTCCGATGAAGTGTACTGTAATCATTCTAGAACTCCAATAGATTGTGTATACTATCCGTATATCACCAATACGAACTCTAAAGGTATCCTCAAAACCCTTAAGCTTCTTTATATCATAGTCCTTGTATGGTATAGGATTTGTCTTTAATTTATCGAGAACTTCTAATACCCTTAACCTATATTCCTTAGGTAAGCGCTCTAACGTCCTAGCGGCCTTACGTTTTATCTTCACTTCGAAGAGTTCATTGTTCAAAATAACTCCCTTCTACTTACTCCCTAACAACTTTCGCTTGATTTCGTCAAGGTCTACTAATTCATCCTTAGACTCTATAGCCTCAATTTCGTCAGGAAGAGGTTCTGCCTCCTCAATATTCTTCTCAATTATGAATCGCAGCATAGTCTCCACTCTAGCCAGCCTCTCCTTAATCTCCCGAATCTCGGATAAAAGCTCAGGACTTGACATATTTTATCCCAAGTAGTGTTTAATGTGATTCGTGACTAAAAATTATTAATAATCGTTATTGGTGGGCCCGCGGGGATTTGAACCCCGGACCTCCGCCGTGTGAGGGCGGCGTCCTAACCAGGCTAGACGACGGGCCCGTTTTGTTTTCTTCTATTTCAATAAGTGATTATAATTGTCTTAATAAGTCTTTATCGAGAGTACTATGGGGATTTGTTATTTGTCTTGTTCTAGTTTTTCTGGTTTATCTATGATGTATTCTCGTGGATTTTCTTCAATTTTGTTTATTTGGTTAAGTGTTTCTAAATAGAGGTGTGTTGTGATTATTCTTTGTTGATAATATTTTTCTAATTCTTCTTTGTCTATAATTTCCACTGTATAATCATTTTTTACTACTATGTCTGCTGCTAGGTCATGATATTTTATGGTGTTAGGTAGTATTTCTGGAGG
>JAGHDU010000237.1 GCA_021159785.1 Staphylothermus sp.
TAATACATCTATTACAAGTTATGTAATGATATATTATGATGACATGACATTTTATTGGTGGTAAAGAAAGTATTTGAATATACACATTATATGAAAAACAGTTTTGTGACGGCCTTTATCTAAAAATATTTGTCGTTAGAGTTACTGGATTCATATGTATTGTTATTACATTATATGCTGTTAGTCGAATGTCCATTTATTGTATAATAACGGGACACTTTTGATTAGTTTCATGGTATATTCATGCTTAGGATTATTAATAATGTCGTCTGGTGTTCCTTCCTCTACTAATCTGCCTCTATACATTACGAGTATTCTATCTGATATATGATAAGCTAGTCCTATATCATGTGTTATAAATATGATCGATGTACCTAGGGCTTCACGCATTTCTAATAGTAGTTTTATAATAGTACCTCTCATGGAAGCGTCAATCATAGAAACAGCTTCATCAGCTATTAGAAGTTTTGGCTTGATGATCCAGTTTCTCGCGATCATTAGTCTTTGCCTTTGTCCACCCGATAATTGATGAGGATACTTGCCGAGTACATCGGATGGATTAAGACCAACTCTAATAAGAGACTCCTCAATGAGTCCTTTTCCTTCTTCACTTTTTGGATTGATACCTATCAGTTTTAATGCTTGATAAAGAACTCGATTAACCTGTACATAAGGATTAAAGCTAGAATATGGGTCTTGAAATACAGCATGAACCTCCTTCCAGTAATTCTTAAGATCATTAGACGATTTGAAGTCTCTCCATATATCTTTTCCTTTGTACAGTATACGACCTGATGTAGGTGGTAAAAGCCTTAGAATCATCCTAGCCAACGTTGATTTACCACTTCCACTCTCACCTACTATGGAAACAACTTCACCTTCATTTATGGTGAAAGATACATTGTCAACAGCTTTTAAACTACGTATTCTTATAAATCCTGATTCAAATATTTTTGTTAAATTCTCTACTTTGAGTAACATTATCTAGTTCACCTCATGAATAAAGCCAACATGCTACAAAGTGTTTATCATTTACTCTAAGCATAGGGGGTTCATCTGATACGCACTTACTAAGTTTATAATTACATCTTGGATGAAAACGACAACCGCTTGGAGGATTCGATAAATCCGGAGGAAAACCTGGTACAGTTACAATTTCACCTCTTTTCGTTGTTCTCTCTGGTGTCAGTACTGAACGGATAAGATACTTTGTGTAAGGATGCATAGGATTTCTAATTATTTCTTCAACTGGTCCATCCTCAACAATTTTACCTGCATACATTACAACTAGTCGAGTAGCTATCTGTCTTACAGATGCAATATCATGTGATACAAAAATGATACTTTTGATGAACCCTTTATGATAAATATCTAACAATGTTTTAAGAACCATTTTTTGAGTAATAACATCTAGTGCAGAAGTAGGTTCATCAGCGACTAGAAGCTTTGGATTCATTAAAGTTGCTATTGCAATAATAACTCTTTGTTTCATTCCGCCTGAGAGTTCGAAAGGGTACATGTTAAGAACTTTTTCCGGTAAACCCAAGTCATTGAATCGTTTAGTAGCCATATTGATTATATGTTCTTCATCGCTACTAGTTTCATAATGAGACTTGTAAATATCAGTGATAATTCTTTTCACTTTATATGTAGGTACCAATGCATTCATAGCAAATTGTGGAACAATGGAAATTTCCCTTCCCCAGATTTCCTTCTTTAAACTGTCCCTAGATAGTTTGTTTAGTTCTATAGGCTCTCCATCTTTCCATAATATAACTTTCCCACTGATGAATCTTAATGGAGGCTTAATATTCATCAAAATTACATTAGTTAACGTTGACTTACCACAACCACTTTCACCAACTATTCCAACTATCTCAGATTCATCAATAGTTAAACTCACATTATCAACTGCTTTTACTTCCTTTGCACTAGATCTGTTCTTAATGACGTAATATGCACGAACATTTTCTAATTTCAAAATATGAGACACATTTCCCCCCAGCTATTCATCTACTCATTAATTGCTATTCATTATATTGTGAAATCGCATATATTAATTTATATAATTCAAGTGTCACGAACAGATAGATATCCTAATATATGATTTTGTAAAATAATTATAAAACAGTATTTTAGCGTGGAGGATAGAATTTCATGTCAAAAATAATCAAAATTGTAATTATTATATTACTATTATCACTGTTACTAGTACTTATTATTCCTCCAATAATATCTCCACCCAAAGCAGATTCAATTATATTGTACACTGATCTAAGTGATCAACAGCTTAAACCTATTGTTGAAATTATTAATTCGTCAATCGTAGATAGAAAAATATCTTTCAACATCGAAAAACCGAGCAATCCTAGAGTAAGTGTAGAGTCCATGGTTATAGCTAATATAGTTAAAGGTTATATCACTAAACCAAATGCCGCCGTTCTATTTACTACATTGTGTGGAAGCGATCTAGTGAGTTATATAGCACTGTCGGTCTGGGGATCTGACGACTTTGTACAATTTACCGAATACTCGGATCAATTATTAGACCCCGTGAAACAAGCCTGTACAATAAAGGGTCACTTAAAAGATCTTAATAAGGATTTAAATGATCTGTTTGTTGTACCTATTGTAGTATATAGGACAAATATTATATATATTAATTTCGAAGTTATTAATAAATACAATTTAACTGTTCCTTCTACAATTGATGAACTTATTAAAACTTGTGTTAATCTGAAAAATAATGGTATTGCGTGTTTTGCGTTACCCGGCTTCAATCCTAGAAAACTTAACAACAACGATCCTATGATACTGACATTTTTAGACGATGTATTATTGGCTACACTTGGACCACAAAGATATCGTGACCTGTATTTGGGTCTAATTAATACATCTGATCCCTTATTGAAGAAAGCACTAGATCTCTTCGTGAATCTATCTGGTTATATTACGCCTGGTTGGAGGCAGATGAACATTGAAGGTGCTATTAAGTACTTTCTAAACGGGAATGCAGCATTTTTAATAGGCGGTGGATGGATGATGCCTCTTATATATAACAAAATCGATGAGAACTCACTATGTACTATCGATAATGTGAAGCCTTCATGTAAGGTTCTTGTAGCTTCATTCCCTAATACTAGTGATATATATAGTATGTCTATAATAGGTATAGGACTTGTTAACAATGACGTATCTAGGTCGGTGTCCGATAAATTGGAAAGCATAGTTGAAAACAATATAGAAATAGTCAATAAATTATATGGAGTATCGCCATATAAAGAATATGATTCAAGTTTATATATTACTGCATTCCAAAAATGGGATTATCGTGAATTAATTACAAAGAAGTGTGTTCTTAGCCTAAGCCAGGGAGGATTATGGATTAGTAGTGACATAGATATCTTATCATCAACAGTGGGATTGGTAGATTACTCTATAAAATATAGTAATAAACAGGTACCTCTATTCGTGGTTAATAGAAATAAAATGTCATGGATTTCAACGATCAACAGTCAAATCAAGCAACAATACGATGCATGGACAAAGTATGGATTGAGTCTTGAAATCTATAGGTAAGCTAAGTAAAGAAAATGCGTTTTACTTGAATAATATTTGAGAGGTCATTGATTCTATTTAACAATATGTCGATACAATATTCGTTTGGACAGTGATTTTTGTTAATAGATACTCAGGTAAATAGGTGTCTATTGGATAATTGATATGTATAATACAAATGTTCAATATGTAAGGTTAAGCTTATATATTTAGGGTTAGTAAATACTTATCAGAGG
>JAGHDU010000164.1 GCA_021159785.1 Staphylothermus sp.
ACAAGCAGATCTTGATGAGTGGATTACCTCGGGTATTCGAGATAACACCTTATTTCAGAGCTGAGAAATTCAATACTACGAGACATTTAAACGAGTCGTGGGGTATAGATGCTGAACAAGGCTTTATTGATGGTGTAGAGGATGTAATGAAAACTCTAGAGGAACTAGTATGTTATATAACAGATTACATAAGGGAAAACTATAAAGAAGAACAAGAAGTCCTCGGAATAGAAATTGAGAAGCTAACTCCTCCATTCAAGAGATTAAAATTTGAAGAAGCAGTAGATATTCTTAGATCTGAAGGAATAGAGATACCCGAAGGAGAAGACTTAACAGATGCTGCGGAAAAGAAGCTAGGAGAAATAATGGCTAAAAAAGGGTACAAGATATACTTTATTATAGGTTTCCCATGGAAAGCCACAGGATTCTATTATATGAGAGAAGAAGATGGATGTCATACTAGAAAATTTGACTTAGATTATAAGGGATTAGAAATAGCAAGTGGGGGCCAGAGAGAACACAGATACGATAAATTAATTGAGACAATGAAAGACAAAGGATTGAACCCCGCTAATTTTGAATTCTACCTCGAAGCATTCAGATATGGTATGCCACCTCATGGAGGATTTGGTCTAGGTATCGAGAGATTAATGATGAAAATGTTGAACCTGGAGAACATTAGAGAAGCAATATTATTCGTTAGAGACAGAACAAGAATTGTACCGTAGGATTTGCTGTTATTTTCTGTATATTTTTTCGCGAAAAATATTTTTTGTCAAAAATATATAAAAATAAAAAGTTGGTAAGCCGAGTTGGGGGATAAGGAGCCTAAAGCTCTAGTTAGATTAAGAAGAAAATTGACAATAGAAAACCTATGGATATACATCATGAAAATACTAATCGTACATAAAGAAATCAGAGCATATGACGCAAGAAAATTACTAAGAACTATGTTTGGGATAAATGCTCCCTCAATAACCATATACGGAGTAATATACAGAATGACAAGGGAAGGATTATTAGAAAAAGTTACAAGAAACAATGAAACCTTGTACAGACCTACTAGCAAAGGACTAGAAGCATATCACGAGGGAATAAAACTACTAGAAAACATTTTACAAAAACTCAAGAACTAAGGACCAATACTATTAAGCTTACACGAATAAGCAGCAATTATAATAGGCATGAATCCCCCAACACGGCTTTTATTACAAAATTTGTCAAAGAGGTAATGTTAAATGGTAAGAATAGTTATATTTGGACAAGGTCTAGTCGCAACTCATTTCGCCATAGGCCTTGAGAGACTAAAAAATGGAGAGATACCCGATTATGGAGTACCATTAAGTAATAAAATTCCCATAAAATACGAGGAATTAGAAATCGTTGGTTCTTATGATGTTGATACCAAGAAAATAGGTAAAACAATATATGATGTAGCAAAAGAGGTATTTGGAGACACAAATATACCAAGACAACTAAGGGATGTATACGTTAGGAAAGGTATCCATCTCGATAGCATGAAAGGATTACCCTTTAAAGCTGAAGGACTAGAGGAGCAGAAAGGATTATTGAATGCAATAAATGACCTAGTAGATGAATGGAAATCTCTAAAGCCAGATGTATTTGTTAACGTGATAACAACAGAACCAGCCAATAAACTAAACACAATAGAAAACATAGAAAATGCTCTTATAAACCAGAAATTATCAGCGAGTCAAGCATATGCATATGCTGTGGCAAAATATTCCAAAGAAACCAAGTCCTCTGTATTTATTAATGCAATTCCTACACCAATAGCCAATGATCCAGGGTTTGTAGAGCTTTACAAAGAAAGTAAAGCAATAGTGCTTGGCGATGACGGAGCTACAGGAGCAACACCTCTAACAGCTGATCTACTAGAACACTTAGCTGAAAGGAATCGTAAAGTACTAGAAATAGCACAATTTAATATAGGCGGTAATACTGACTTCTTAGCCCTAGATATTCCTGAGAGAAACTTTATGAAGAAAAAAACCAAGAGTAGCATAGTCGAAGATATTCTAGGATATAATGTCCCGAATTATATCAAGCCAACAGGTTATCTACCTCCACTCGGGGACAAGAAATTCGTTGCAATGATCATAGAGTATATTAGCTTTAACAATTTCAAAGACGAATTATATATTATAGCAAGAATAAATGACAGCCCAGCACTTGCAGGACAATTAGTAGATCTTGCAAGATTGGCAAAAATAGCCCTAGATAGAGAGGAATACGGTACAATATACCCCATTAATGCATTCTATATGAAAAACCCTGGACCGAAAGAAGGAAAATCAATAGCAAAGACAAAAGCTTATGATAAGTTGCTTCAATGGCTTGGGATAAAGCATGGAAATTAAATGCAATCCCAAAGATGCATATAGGGAACTTATTAAAGATACGGATGGCATTATTTCGCGCTACATTAATAGAAAAATATCAGTTAGAATAACTTGTTTTTTAATAAATCATAATATATCTATTTCTCCAAATAGGATCACATTGATAACTACTATTACTGGACTACTTTCTTCCATTTTGGCCTATTATTATCCCGTGATAGGAGGACTACTCATACAAATCATAAGTATAATAGATGGAGTCGATGGAGAATATGCGAGAAAAACAAATAAAACGAGTAAAGAAGGCGCGTTTCTTGATTCATTGATGGATAGAATAGTAGACGCTGCAATAATTATTTCGTATACGTTACTATTGCTTAAAACGAATACAATTCTCAACCAATTATACATCGTAGTACTTATGGAATTACTATTATTTTCATCACTTATGGTAAGCTATATACATGCAAGAGGGGAAGCAAGTTTAGGGATAAAAATACAGTTACTTAAACCGAGAATATATATTGGAAGAGATCTCAGATTATTTCTTCTCGCATTATCATTCATTACTATTCCATTTAACTTAATTGCTTCATTAATTATCATTGTTGTTTTAACAATGTTACAACTGATCTATGTGTTCACAAAGATAATTATAGTATTCATTAGAAGGAAATGACCATGGTGTTAACAAAATGAGTAAAAACTATGGAATAATACTAGCCGCAGGTATGGGTACTAGAATAAACTATATAGTGGGAGCATTGGCTAAACAGTTCCTTAGGATAAATTCCATGGAGTTATTTCTATATCCCATCACAAGTTTATGGAGTGTTGGAGTAGATTCCTTCGTTGTAGTAACAAACCCAATAATAATGGATAAGATAGACGAGATTCTGAAAAAACACAGTACGATCTTAGGGTATGATTATGAAATAACGTTTAATCCTTATCCTAACAGTTTGAATGGAAATAGCTTGGTAATAGGCTTAAAAGAGATAATTAAACATTCGAAGGAAAAACCCATCTTTTTATCGGTTTCCGACCACGTATTTGACCCAGAGATGCCTACTGATTTAATAGAAAGTACATTTGAAGGAGACATAATTGTATTGGGGGACCCTGAGCCAGTCTTAGTGAATATAGATGAAGCAACAAAAATACAGGCCAATAATGACCATATAGTTATGAAAGTAGGGAAACAACTAGATGAGTACAACTACATAGATACGGGGCTTTTTCTAATAAAATCCCCACATAAGATCATAAAGTTGTTTAATGAAGAAAAACCCATTAAGTTATCAGAGATCGTGGCTAATAAAGATCTATTAACTTATGTACAACCTTGCCGTAAACAATATGTATGGAAAGATATAGATGAGTTTGAAGATTTAGGGGTACTACTCACAAATGAAATGAAAAACATAATTATTAAATATGAAAGATTAATCAATTCCTCAAGAAATAAATGGGTGAATAAGTCGTGGTAAATAAACCAAGTTTTACTATAGTCGTTGTAAGCGATTCTGTCTATCAAGGAATGAAAAAAGACGAAAGCGGAGAAATAGCAAAGAGTTTTCTTGTAGAGCACGGTTATCCTGTTAGTGAGAAAATAGTAATTCCAAATAGTACAAGAGAAATCATAAAAGTAATTAGAACTACTAAAACAGATGCATTATTATTTATTGGAGGAACAGGTCCTAGTCCCAGAGATATCACCGTTGATGCTTTGGAAAATCTTTCATGGAGGAAAATTCCTGGATTCGGCGAATTATTCAGATATCTATCATATAAAGAAATAGGATTCAGAGGAATTATTTCAAGATCAGAACTATATATTCTTCCTGATGGAAGAATAGCGGTAGTGCTACCCGGATCTATAAACGCTGTTAAACTTGGATTAAAGATAATAGTAGAAATAATTGATCACTTATATGAAGAAGCTAAAAGATTTGAGGGACCGCACAATATACAGCATAAATAATATGGTTTTTATTCAGATTTCTTGTGTTTTTTAATGAAGTTATCTATAATTTCAGCGAGTTTATCCAAAGTCTTCGAGCCTTCGATCCTCTCCATATCTTTGATCTCTCCGTTTTCTACATACATCAAGAGTGTAGTAGGTGATGCATGAACATCGTAGTGTTCGAAACTTTTCTTTGCAGCTTCTGACTTACATTCTCTAGCAAACCAGTCACACAAGATTATAACGAAGTACGTGTTTTCTAGACTCGAACCTATTAGTTTTATATATGGATACCATGCTAGGTCATAAATCCTACAAGCAGGGCATCTAGTATTATCAAAGTACACTATATAGAAGCCATCTCTATCTGGTTTAAAGTAGTCTCCTTTTGTTCGGACAAGTACCCATTTATCTTTGCTAGGTTCATAAACGTATATTCCATGAGGAGAATCAATACCTACCATATCCACTTCTATTCCTTCAGTCTTTTCATCAACTTCTTTCTTCATTTCACGACTCCCTTGCTTAATGATTTTTGAAGCCACTTTCTCTAGTAGTTTACGTAACTCCTCATCTTCCATTATACGGTCACCCATAATTTAAGAATTGCGAGAATACTATACAAGTATCTATGAAATCTATGTATATTGTACCCTTTAAAGAATACTTTTCTCGAAACAATCAAACTTCATCGGATAAAATTATTCCTAAGTAATGTAAATGTTTTCAGAGAATTTTACATTCATAAATTCTTTTGAAGCCGCCTGCAATTTGCTATTATGATGTACAATTTGGACTTAAAGGCGTTAGAGAACTAAGTATTATTTTCAGAATCCAATGACAAGGATTTCATCCTAGCTTCAACAATCTTTTCTCTGAGTAAAACAGTATTCTGATACAATTGGAATAAAATTCCTCTTTCGACCTTTTTATTAGGTTCAATCCTGGATATGAAACTCGAAATTTTATCTATAATGTTAATCGCTTCATCTAGAAGCTTTGTTACTTCAGGATAATCATTCTTTTTAGTCATTTTGTCACCACATTTTCTCTTCATAATAATCAAATTTATGTGTGG
>JAGHDU010000163.1 GCA_021159785.1 Staphylothermus sp.
CATTAATTCAGTCTTCCTCTATTCGCTCTACTCCTATAAATCCTATAATTCTTCTCAAGCGTAATTCTTGTTATAGGCCTGTAAAAAATAAAAACAGGTGTAAAAAGTATAGCACCTATATAGTAGCATGAAAAACTCATGCTACTTTTACATTTTACATCTCGAGTATCATCTGATCTTTCTTAGAGGGGAGGGAGAAAAGGCAGTAGAAAAGATAGAAAAAGGATCATCGTGAGGATAAGGCGAAAAGAAAGACACTCTAGCAAGTATAGTATATCCCGTTATATTCACGCCAACAGCATGCAGGTTCAGAAGAGGGCCCAGAAAAGAGCACGTAACAAAATTTCTTGCATTTTCTTTCAAGAACAGGAAAAATAAAACGATTTCTGCAGAATTACAGCCACACTTTAAACAAACTAAACCAAGAAGATTTTAAAGCCAAGAGGCCGTTAGCCTGTTACTATGACTGCACTACTTTGTAACTCCTATTTTGTCAGTCATAGCCTCTTTTGCTTTTTATTTCTATTATCCATGAGATATTTCCAGCCATCCCAACAATAAATGCTAGGATAATGCCAGCAGTGATTATTTTTCCTTCTGTAGAAGTTACTTTTGATGTTATTTCTTTAACGACCATTGAAGATGGTGGAATAATATATTTCCAATCTGATCCTGCTTTATCTTGTATCCACGCGTTGATACTTTGGAATCCTACTACACCAATAAGGATCCCTATAATGAGTCCAATAGCGATGCCAGTTAAAGTATCTGACAATGCCCTTCCCATGCATAATTCGCCCCCTTAACTTAATGCCTATAATTCATTATCAAAATCTTTGCCAATATTCAGGCTTGTACTCCTTTAGTTTTGGCTTAGCTACAAGACCAGCTATGGCAGTAAACAAACCTATAATACACAAGATCGCACCAAACATAAGCATCATTTTAAGATCTTCTACCCGTTGTTTAAGCTCCTCTGAAATTTCTTGTAAGATCGGTCCGAAAATGCCCAGCTTATTATACTCCTGAAGTTCAGAATAACTATAAAACGCTATAACAAATCCAATTATAAGTACCAATACACCTATTACAACTATATCTCCCCTCACAGAAATACCCCCGAGGAGGATACGATTCCCATTATACTTACTGCTTTTGTGCTAATATATAATTTTCTTGAGCAATATTTGGATCCATAACACAATGTCTCATAGTGATGTGACTTCCTATGCACTCACTTCTAAGATCAAATATTAAGGCATCAAAGAAAAGGGGAGACAGGACAGTATTGTATATGAACCTGGAACAATAAATAATCACATATAGGTCTTACGGACATGTGATCAGAAATAGTTCCGTGTGGATGAGACCAGACACATCCTAGGCAATCAAAATAAAGAGGTCACTTTCAACCTTCTTAGAAAATATTAAAATTTCACTTCTACATCACAAGAACGTAGAGCACTTCAAACATTTAGGATCTCTTTGTAGTAATATAACTGTCGATTTCCAAATAATTTAGTTAAACGTGTGAAATACGTGGGGTATATTTATGACCGAAAAACCAACTGAAAGAACTTACGTCGGTGAGCTTTCAAAGGTTATTTCAAGTATTGGAGAGCACATAGGTTTTGATGCTGAAGTAGAGAGAAACAGCCCATCAGGTTATCCTGACGTTGTAATATACTATAATGGTGAGCCTGTAGCAGTAATCGAAGTTAAGAAACCCGAAGTCCCACTAAGCGATCCAAAATTAAATGAGCAAGCACTTGAATATGCTGAGTGGTATAGAAAAAATAAAGGAGTGAAGCTCTATGGAATACATAACATGCGCTATCTTAAGTTATTTAAGTATGTAGCTAAGCCTGAGAGTAAAAAACCAACATTGTTTGACCTCGAGAAATCTTCCGGCATCTGGGTACCTGCATCCGACTTTCCCTTTAAAATTATGCCTTGGGTATCTTCTATCACAGACTATAAGCAAATAAAAACTAATAGAACGGCTCGTGAAAACGTTAAGAGATTCTTACTAAACCTTAAAGAGATACTGGAAGGTAAGACCCTTGACTTAAGCAAAGAAGTAATCGATACTCTAAGAGAACTTATTGAGGAGGGCGCCTCTAGGGGGATTGGGCAACTGGAATCTTTGTATAAGAAAGAGGCCGAAACAAAAGATCTTGTTAATAGATGGATCCGTGAGAGGGGCTATGAGAAACCTAAGAGTGATAACAAGCTCCGCGAACTTCTTAAGCTACTTTTAAAGGAGCAGATCTACACCTTTACGATGAAGCTTATGTTTTATCTAGTTTTACAGAGTATTGATGAAGAAATGGCTGCTAAATTAAAAGAATCAATAAAGCCTCTTGAGGATCCCGAGGATTCGGGATTCTTCAAAGAAATTGCCGATAAGCTATTTGAATATGCTATAAAAAAGACTGGTGATTTTGAGGAAATTTTTGGCCTAAATACTGTCGATAGATTACCGTTTGTTCCTGCATCATTGTCCCAGCTTAGGGATATTGTTAGATATCTTAACCAGATAAGATGGAGTGAAATTAGTGTAGATGTTATAGGAAGGGTCTTTGAGGGACTTATTTACGAAGAACGCAGACATTTATTAGGACAACACTATACCGATACAAAGATAGTTGACCTAATTCTTACGGGTGTATTTAGAAAAGAATGTAGACCAGATAAACTCTTGGACCCTTCATGCGGCTCTGGAACTTTCCTGGTAAGAGCGCTTAATTATTGGAAAATAATGTATAGCACTAAACTCAGTGAACTAGAGACTCCGATATACGAATATGTTGAAGGAGTTGACATAGATAGGCTTGCATCAATGCTCGCAAAGATAAACCTGTATATCCAGGCCTTAGAGGAGATAAAGAAAGGCTATGAGTACGTACCAAAAATCTATCACTATGACTTCTTTAAGATAGGCCTTACTCCGGATTATATGTACGTTGTAACTAACCCTCCATATACTAGACAAGAAGAGATGTCAATGGCATATTATGCCAGGAATTATAAGAAAAATCTCAGTAAAGTCGTTGAAGATATAGAAGGTTGGAGTCAAAAGGCATCCATTTACGCATACTTCTTGGTAGGAGCTGCGAAACTTCTACGTGAGAGAGGCAGATTAGGCTTCATAATTGAGAACTCATGGCTTAATGCCGAATATGGAAAAGCGTTGAAGCGTTGGCTCTTTAATAACTTCAGAGTTGAATATGTTATGGAATCACTTGTTGAAAAGTGGTTTAAAGACGCAGATGTAATAACTAACATAATTATAGCGGAAAAAACAAGAGAACCAGATTATATTACAAGGTTCATATTCCTTAAGAAGCCTTTGAGCGAGTTAATTGGTGAACCTCCACCAGCTACGGACTTCATAGCGAATGAAAGATACTACGAGAAGATAAGTACTATATATGAAGATGCTAATGAGTATCAATTATCGAACAAAGAAAAATACGCTATCTATGAATCAAGCAGTATGAGAGTAGTGCTTCTGAAAAAGAGTTTTATCACTCTAATAGAAGATAAAATAGGTAGGCTAGGCATTGTTAAGGGTCCTGAAGATTACTTAGATTTGATTTTCAATTTTGTGGAAGGTAATGAGGATAGAATGGTATTGCTCGGCGACGTTATAGATATAAGATATGGTATCAAGACCAATGCTAACGAAATTTTTTACCTTCCTTCAAAGCACTGGTCTTATATTAAAGACGATAACCAGTACCTCACGCTAAAAAGAGGTAATAAAGTCCTCAATATAAGCAAGAAATACCTTCGTAGGCTTATTAGACCCGCACATCTCGAAAATGTACCATATGGCATTGTTAGTATCCCCTCGCTTAAAAAGGAAGATTATGTACTTTGGGTCGAAGATAAAACGAAAGTTGACGATCCGGGAACTCGTGAGTACATCGAATGGGCTGAGAACTTAATTAAAGAGGAATATACAACTAGTGGAAAATTTCCAACGATCTACAAGTCTTTGGAATCTCCATTCTGGCTTAGATTTTCTGATACTTCACAAAGTTTACTGATATTTAGGAGTGCTATCCACAAGAATTATTGTATATGGCTTAACTTAATGGAAAGTGCGCAGGTAGATAAAAGATTATATTTGGGATATCTTAAGGATGAGTACAGAGATAAGATATCACCAGAAACTCTGTTTGCTGTTGTAAACTCTGTACTGACCTATATGGGCATGGAACTTACTGGTAGAGCAAACCTAGGTGAAGGGGCACTAGATATAGTTATACTAGATTACGAAGCAATTCCTATAGTTAATCCATTATGGCTTGAGAGATATCTTAAGGAAAGAGGAGTATTCGATGATTTCCTAGAAGTAGTACAAAAGATGCTACGTTTAAGGCCAAGTGATATAGAGATTGAGGCAAGAAGAAAGGAAAGGATGGAAATGGAAAAGTTTGTACTAGGCCCGTTAGG
>JAGHDU010000001.1 GCA_021159785.1 Staphylothermus sp.
AATATTATTAATAGATTAAATATTGCAAGCAAAATTGAGAATAAAATGTTGATTGAAGCTAGAGTTTATGGATATGATCGTTATGGATTAACATTATCCTCCTGTCCCGATTCGTTACATTGCGGTTTTCATTTACGTTTAAGGAACATGATGACTAGGAATGTGCCGAAGCATATTTTGAGCGAGTTGGGATGGAATGCGCTGATTACTGCTAAGAGTTCACAAGAGATCATAGTTAATCTCAACTATATAATTGCTGAAAAACTAGGTGAGAAAGTAGAAGTTAAGGTATCTAGGTCTGGAAGTATTATTGTTTTTGATTATGATGTGGAAGTAGATGTTACTAGTGTGTCTGACTCAATATTTAGAATGCTTTATTACCTGCTTGCACTACGTTCCGCGATTAATTACGTGAAATTATATGGTTTAGAGAAAAGATTCATAATTATGCTTGAGGAACCCGAAGCTCATGTCTTCCCATTCTTCGTAGACCTATTAGCTGATTATATTGCTAAGGCTACTGAGAACATGTATGTAATTATCACTACTCATAATCCTATTCTTGTGTCTGCTCTATGGGATCGCATAAAGAATGTAAAAACATATTACGTTATGAGAGATAAGCTGGGTTCAACAAATATAGTTGAAATCGACATAGCTAGGCTTGCAGAAGAACTGATTACATCCGAAGACCTACTATTCATGGCGCCAAGTGAAGTCCTACAGAAATATATAGTAAAATAACGGACTTTGACAAGATTAAGGTGAAATGTATTGAAGATAATTGCAGAATGTTATGCCAATCGATGTCTTGCGCAGGAATTAAAACACTATATCCAGAATCTTGGAAGGGACTTCAGAGTATATATAGGGCATAATTATATATTATCTCCGAGACCTCTCCCACCCACTCTTCTGGATGATGCATTGACTCCTTCCAGACAAGCCTCAACTTATCACTGCTTGTATCGTATTCGTGTACATGGCTATACTTGTTCTCAAAACCAATAGTAGCACCACGGCCAGATCGGCCACGGTAAGTGGCTGGTGCATGAACCCATCCACCAAAATAAATATACTCATCAACAGTAGCCGAGGCATTATATGTGTCTCCACCACTATGAGGACCAGGCCCAACTAAGTCATAGTCATAGATCCTCCGAATCCCACCATGGTCAATGAAATACGCTTTAGCCTCAAAAGCCAACGTATAATACAAGACTCCCCTATTGTATTTCAATCTGAATACTCCCACTACCCCACTTAGGCCCATAACTGGGAAAATGTTGCTGTAAATAATCAATTACACCCATAATCCCGCCCTATGAATCATTCTTTAGGAAGAGTATAATCACATCATTTATAATATAATTATGATATTATGAAAAGAATAACACTTTTCATATAAGGTGCCATTTTCGGAGTATTTTCGTTTCTACTTTGTCAATTGTTTTTTGGAATAGAAGTGTTAGTGCACCTATTGTTATTATTAATGCTATTACTTGGTCTACTCTTAGTGTTGAGTATGCGTAGAGCATTAGTGCTCCTAATCCATTGCTTAGTGCTAAGTATTCGGTTACAAAGCCTAGTCTCCAGCTGTGCCCTGCTTCATATCTTAGTATGGTTGCTATATGGGTTACTGAGAGTGGCAGTATTATCTTGAAGTATAGTTTCCTGCCTCTTATCCCGTGTAGGATTGTGAATTCCAACAACCTCTTATCAATGTATTTATGGGAGCTTATCAGAGCATAGACTAGTGGGAACGCTGTACATATCATGATCCCTATAATGACCAGCCAATCATTTAGTCCCACCCAGATCATTAGTAGGGGTATGAAAGCAAAACTAGGGATGACCACTATGAATGCTATTATGGGATATACTATGTCTCGAACAATCCTCGAGTAGAGAAAAAGGGATCCTAGAAAGAACCCCGTTAATACTCCTAATAGGAAGCCTATAGTTACCCGTGTAAGGGTCATTAAGAGGTTCCATAAAAGGTTTCTTTGGAAAAGTAACTCCTTGAATGCTTGGAGAACCATTATAAGGTCTGGGAAAAGATAGTGTGGAACAGTTAGAGACAACAAGTACCAGATAAGTACGAGAGTGGATAGAGATAAAAGTAAACGGGCGATCTTAGTTCTTGGTTCCAATCCCTAGGTCACCCAGTATATCGGTATAGATGAAGTCATCCACGTTGACCTCGTGGTCTAATGCTCCATACTTGAGTAAAAGCTCAGCGTATTCCTCTAAAGCTGTCTTATTGATTTCTAGTGTGTAGTCTAGGTACTGCATTGATTCCTCCATAATATCTGTTGAACTCGCTAAGTGCTTTGCTACTATCACGGCTGCTTCATGTGGATGATTCTTTATGAATTCTACGGCTCTATTGATGGCGTAGATGAACTTTGCCACAATATCTGAGTGTTCCTCAAGCAACTCCTCCGTTGCGAAAACACCGCTACCAGGCATATTGGGCCAGAGATCCCTGCTCATCAATACACGATAAGCACCTAGTTTCTCAGCAAGAGTAGCGTAGTGCTCAGGTATGAATGCTGCATCGATTTGGTTCGTGAGTAGCGCATTCACTGCTATGTATGGGGGCATCTTTATCCAGGTAAAGTTCAATTCATACCTATCCCTTACCATCATAGCCAATAACCAAGTAGGAGAACCTGGACCTGTAGCAGAGACTTTTGCATCCTTTAACTCATCTATACTATTAATGCTTTTTCCAGTCACTAATGCATAACCATTCAAATGAGTCATAGCAACAAGCTTGACCGGAACACCCCTACTATACATAACCATCACTGGCCCAACACATGCAAGAGTAAGGTCAAACTCATCCCTACTAAGAGCAACAGCAAGCTCCAACCCGGTACTAAATGTCTTATAATCAACCCCTAGACCCACCTCCTCGAAATACCCTTTATCTAGTGCTACCCAGAAAGCAGCAGAATGATCATTGAGCTCAACACCAACAACAATCTCACTAGGAGAACTATTACCCATATATGCATAGATATAATATAGTCCACTGACAAGAATAACAATAATAGCAGCAACGCCAGCGATCTTCAGCCACAGCTCCATGTCTATCACCACTGTTTTAAACAAATTATACACTAACAATATAAAAAGCTTAATGTGTCAAACAAAACTATTTTACAATTACATACAATAGAAAATTCCTAAGGGTTATACCAAGGATTCGATACAAAAGCTATGAATTAATCTCAATGAATTCTAATATACGTGAAACATATGAAAGGCAACACTTAGAGAGGTGATTTGATTACCTACGAAACTGTGTCGTTAATGTATCCATATTCTTTTAATCTGTCTTATTTTATCATATTCTTTATCTTCACTAACAATTAGATCGATATTATTATTCAGCATTGCACCAACATGGAGGGAATCCGAGGGTTTAAGCTTGTATTCTACAATGAGTTTTGATGCATATTTATATTCTTCCTCACTTAACTCCAATACATTAATATATGGTAAAACAATGGACTCAATGAACTCAATTGATAACTCATAGGGCACTCCATACTTTTTCTTAGACACATTTATCAGCTCATCAAGAACAAGAACATCCGTATATGCCTTGTATTTAGAAAGTAATTCTAAGTAATAGTTTTCATAAATATACCTATCCCTTGGATCGGTTACCGTGTTGAGATAAATAAGTAATGGAGCATCTATGAATATCTTCAATCCTCAAATTCCTCCTCTAAACTAATAGATGCTAATTCACCTGGTCTCGGTTCCTTACGGCCTTTTATCCGACGTAACTTCTCAAGGTGTTCCCTGAGTTTTTCCTTAATAGTATCGGTGTTGATCTTCTTTTTCGCAGGCTTGATAACTATTCCATCTCTGATCTCTATAATTACTTCATCACCTTCATCAATACCTACAGCTTCACGAATAGCCTTAGGAAGTATAATGTACCCTTTTCTCCCGACTCTTGACTTCAAAGTCAAACCAAGTCCACCCAAGGCAATACTTAGTCAAACCATAATATAAAGTTATACAAACAATTTTAACCATATAGCACAAATGTAAAACTAAGATACAAGTATACAAGATTTCGAACACGAGTTTACAAAGACTAGTATTTTATGGGAATACAGACAATACAACTAACTAGGTCTCAATATGTCAAGAATGCTTATCATTTCCGCCATAATTATCACAATTGTAGTTGTTGGCGCATTATATTATTTCTACTATACTAGCTCGAACCAAGCAGGAGCAATACTAGAGATCGATTACCAAGTAATAAATGATCCACAGACAATATCTAGCGCTAGGAAACTAATCGAGTCACTCCAAATACCACATACATCAGATCAGCAGGGACAAGAAATTGATTGGAATAATACAGACATAGCCGTCTTAGAAATAACTGTAGAACTCATAAACAAAGGCAAGGATACGATATACTATATCACGAATTCATATTGTGGTGCATCCTATTATGTAAAAGAACCCAGCACTATTACCAAACCCTTTAATTGGACTGTAAGAAAACCAATTAGTTTACCAGAGATAGATTCAGAGAAAGGACAAGTTCTTCCCATCGCTATAGGGTGTACCGAGGATCTAAGATACGAGAAGATGTTGCCAGGGACAAGTATTTCTCAAAAATTCTACTACATATTATCTAAGCCATTTAAAGGAACAATAAGGGTTATGACAGAAATATGCACAGAACCACTAAGCAATAAATGTGATATCCTAGAGAAATCTATTATTGTAGAAATCAATTAATTCAAAGAACATTTATGAAAAATATAACCTTTGATAATAGATGTAAATCCTTATAGTTGTTCAAGGATTGCTTTCCTTGCCTTGTAAACCATGTATATGAACATTATAAATGTTGATACTAGCATGATCAGCATTAATGGGATCACGGAGTGATACCCAGTTGTATATGCTAGGACTATAGAGACTATCTCGAGTACTAGGAACCACGCGAGAAAAAATAGTATTGGCCTATACTCTTGGCCTG
>JAGHDU010000024.1 GCA_021159785.1 Staphylothermus sp.
TACATCTTCAGATAACTTCATATGTGAATAGTTGTTAACACTACGTATTTTCCAACCATGTATAGGCTTTTTAGAAGTAGCTACTACTATAACTGATTCTTCATTTACATACCCTTCTATAATACTTGATACCTTTTCTCTATTCGATTTATCTAGGGCTTCGTATGGTTCATCGATCAACAATATATTTGGTGACACTACTGTTGACTTAATTATTTCTAATAATCTCTTCTCACCATAGCTCATTTCTTTAATTTTCTTCTTGAGAAAATCACAGCATTTGAATGATTCATATTTTGTCTTATTACTTAATTTGTTACCATGGAGGTGAGCGATCAATAATATCTCTTCATATCCAGTATTTCCTAAATTCAATGGCCATGGTTCTTGAGGTATATAATGTATTCTTCCCTCAATAACCATTGTTCCATGAATTTTCGCACTGTGAATATCCTTCATAATTCCAGCAAGTGTCTTTAACAAAACTGTTTTTCCAGAACCAGTTCTTCCCACATATAGTATTTTTGAAGAACTATCCACGAATAAGTCATCAGGAACTATTCGTTTATTCCCAAGTTCTATAGTTACTTTACTTATTATTATTCGCGACATAGCCATTCACGTATTTCTATCTCAATCTAGGTTTTATGTCCAAAGAACTTAAGCCATGCACCGATTGTAGGCATTACAATAAGTATTCCAATTATAATTAAAATTGTACGCTCAACGGGGTATACCCATGCAGCTGTAGACCATATCTCAATCCACTCAGGTAGTTTGTCGAAGGAATTAATTGAGACCGCAATAGATCCTCCCAAATGGTCTCCAATAATTCCATTAATAACTGCACCAATAGACCTTAATTGTTCCGTGTATGCTTTCTTAAAATAAAATATGTAGTATCCAATTGTATTGATAAGAGGGACGATTAAATCGTATATTAAATACTCTGGGTAGTATGTGATCAAATTCCCATGTACAATTACAAAAACAACAAGCGAACCTAAGATCAATACAAGTGAATAAATCGATGAACTGTAGAAAAATAACGTAGCTGAAAGCCATGATAGCATTAATGGAAGAAAGTATAAGAAGCCAAGGATAGACATTATCCCGGGGTTAATCAATGGAATAAGAACAACCACCAACAATATTGCTATGAGTCCTTCTCTCGATTTGAGAAATATCCCTATCAATGTACCAGATAAAGCACCAAGTGTTATAGCACCACTGAATCCCACTATTGGAAATGCTGGTATTATAGATAAGAATAACGATAAGGCTGCTATCGTCACTATAGATGCTACTGTCTTTACATCGTTATCCATGTCTTCGACACCACGAAGAACATCATGTATTAGTAATTAAGAATCTTATGGTTTATATAACTAATCACAAAGAATGAAGTAAAGCAAGATTTATAACTCAAATCAATAAACCATATATATCTAAGCATAAGTATCCTGCCTTACGTGTATATACAATATATATCCCTATACAATTTGACGAAGAGGGCGCCCACTATGATAGGCTGGTACTGGTTAGTAATAGGTGGTGTAGCTGCCTTCCTTGTAGCCTGGATTAACGGAGCTAATAATGCTGCCAATGCTATAGGAACAGCCGTAGGTGCTAAAGCACTTGATGTAAAAAAGGCCTTAATGTTAGCTGCTACTTTTGACTTTCTAGGAGCCATCATCTATGGAAGGTTTATTTCAATGACTCTACTTAAAGGAATAGTTGATACCTCAAGCATAAGTGATGCCTACATAATAGTAGTTGGTATGGTATCTGCTCTATTTGCAACTGGTATATGGGTTCTAATTGCAACTATATTCAAGATACCGATAAGTATTAGTCAAGCAATGGTTGGTGGAATGACAGGTTTTGGAATAGTAGTGCTTGGTTCCCAAGCTATTAATTGGGCAAAGATAACCGAGATTATAGCTTCTTGGATCTATCTCCCTTTTCTAAGCGCTTTTCTAGCTTTAAGTTTCTATAAATTGTTCATGAGAATAATCTCAGAACTTACGCGTATAAGACTCTTGATCGCTTCTTCTCTTCTCTATTTCATAGTTGTTTTCGTTACTGTTTTTCTACTAAATATTAAAACTTCGAGTGTTTCTGATATGCTATTAAGTATTTTCTACTCTGTATTAATCAGCATACTTTTTACGATACCCTTTATAATCTATTTTAAACTAAGAGTACCCAGCGATATAAACAAGGCAAAAAAACATGTTTTTAGGTTGCTACTGATAGTATCTGCTGCCGCCATGGCTTTCAGCCACGGGGCATGCGATGCAGCTAATTCAGCAGGCCCATTTACTGGTATAATGTTCGCAGTTACTGAAGGGTATATTCCATCTAAAGTAACCATTCCTTTAACATCATTACTGTTATCAGCATCTGGTATTGCTTCTGGAATACTTATTTGGGGATATAGAGTCATTGAAACAATAGGAGAAAACATAACTATTCTTAATATAGAAACAGCATTTGTAGCACAATTCGGTGGTTCAATAGCAGTTTTAATAATAGCTAGAATGGGGTTGCCTGTATCCACAACCGTCTCAATCGTAGGAGCCGTAGCTGGAGTCGGAATCGCTAAAGGAATAAAAGCTGTTAACCTAAAATTGTTATCAAGAATAATTGTAACATGGTTCTTAGGATTCCCGTTCGTAGCGGGTCTAACGGGATTATTAGTGCATTTCCTTATATAGGAGAAGATGTTTTATCTCCATTCCCTACTTATTTTCTTATCCAGCTAATAATCATGGCTCTTAAGTAATCAGCAGCATCTTCGCAAGAATCGGTTGCTTCTTCAAGATCTTGGTTTAGATCATGTATGAGTATCGCCATTGTATATGGTTTAATATTATCTGCTAGTTCGAGTAATTTACCCCTATTGTTAACATTTACTTCGTCAGCTTCCTCTTCGATCTTTTCTATTTCACTAATAATGCTTGTGGCCTCTCTATATTTTCCTTTTAATACATATTTAGTTGCCTCAGCTATTTTCTCAGTTGCTTCAACAACCTTTTCAATTAATTCTTCTATGCCTTCTCTCAACGGTTGCGGAATTTCAAGGTAAGGCAATACTGTTAATTCACGAGATGCTTCTTTAATCCAATCAATTACTCTGTCGAGAACCTTTATGAAGTGAAAGAAATCTTGTTTAAACCCAGGATCGATGTGTGATTCTTCCAGATACTCAATTATCTTTCTCCGAATACGATCTGCTTCATTCTCTATTCTCATTGTATCCGCTAGTTTCTTTCTAGCCTCACCTGTTCTCATTTCATTTAATAGAGATATAGAATTCTGAAAAGATTCTGCAATGTCATTGAGTTTGTCAACATACTCCTCAAGTAACATAATTATCTGTTCTGGTAGTATTTCCTTAAACAATTATTATCCCTCATAAATCCAATATATAGCCGTTAGGAATATAATTTTAATTATCAACGAACCATCAAAATATACGTTTCCAGTTACACGGGCAATGATTGAATTGGAGACACAAGAGAATATTAACTGGATTTATAAGAATTTCGCATAAATTATGCCACATAATATCATCTAGGATTATATATATGATGCTGAAAATTATAGTTCGTGGGCTACAGACTGGTGTCTAGTATGCATGGGTATGCATTTAAAGAATTCGAGGATGAAGCTAGAAAGTTGCGTGCAAAGAAGATCGAGCTCGAGAAAGAGTATATTGATTTCTTTACACGTTTCATCAAGTTTCTACTGGATCAAGGTGTTGAAAACCTATTTGTTTTAGGATATTACGATGAAAAAGAAAATGGGAAAAAGGTAATTGATGAAGGAATAATTATAGAGAATAAAAAACCCTACTATGTAAACAAAAACACGGGCTTAAAAATAGAGCTTAAAAATGACGAAGACATTGAAATGGCTATAAGCGATGTATTCGGAGACTTACTATTACTTGAAAATCCCCTTAGACCCGTAAACGAGGTAAAAGAACAACTCGGTCTCAAAAAGAGGAAATGGTTATGGTCTCTTAGATTTAAGAGATAAAATCCTAGATGGTTCGGTAACAGTTATAGTAGCCACTCTTTTTCTATGGTATAATTTAACACTACGTATATAGACTACATAGTCCGGATGTGTGAGCGACACCGGTCTATTGATTTTCTCAGCTATAACCTTTATAGCATCCATGGTATGTGCTGGCATTCTAGTCTCTTTCCAATAAAGCCTTCCGCGGAGATTAATTCGATAAGTTCTATCCTGGGGTATTCTCTCTTCAACAAGCCCTGCTACTTCTTCAGCCACAATCTCTACGTAGGGGTCAACCACTTTATCTATTGGTATTACTCTATATATTATGCTGAGTTTATCCTTATGTTCTGATAATTTTTCAATTACTTCATATGGATCA
>JAGHDU010000054.1 GCA_021159785.1 Staphylothermus sp.
ACAATAAACATTGTGTGATATTATCCTAGCTACACCTAAAGCAACTAAACATAAAATACTATTGTTTGGTAAAAACAGTGATAGACATCCAGACGAACCACAGATACTTGAAGTTATTCCACGTAAAAGACATGAAGAAGATACTCTAAGGCTTAGATACGTTAAGATACCGCAAGTAAAGGAAACATACGCAGTCCTAATCTCCAGGCCATGGTGGACTTACGGAGCAGAGATGGGAATGAATGAACATGGAGTAGTTATTGGAAATGTTGCTGTTTTCACTAAAGAACCTTATGAAAAGAAAGGATTACTCGGAATGGAGATCCTGAGAATAGCTTTGGAAAGAACAACAAATGCATTAGATGCTCTAAGACTTATTATTAACTTAATAGAGGAGATCGGTCAAGGAGGTAGTCATGCATATAATAGAAAATTCATGTATCATAATAGCTTCGTAATAGCTGATAAAACAGGTGAGGCTTGGGTACTTGAAACAGTAGGTAAGTACTGGGTTGCTAAGAAAATAGACACGGTCTACAGTATTTCAAATGGATTAACAATTACCAATGACTGGGATCTTGTACACGATGAACTAGTAAAACATGGTGTCTCCAAACATGGGTGTAGTAGGGATAACTTCAACTTTGCAAAATGCTATTCTGATAAAATAATGACTTATTTAGCCAAAAGTAAGGAAAGGAGGGTATTCACTTATAGCAAGTTATTGGGAAGAGAAGACAATATAGATGTATATTATGCCATGGAAATACTTAGAAGCCACCATAAAGAACCATATCATCCAGCAAAAGGATCCATGAAAGATATTTGTATGCATTATGGAGGACTTCACAGACCATCACAGACAGCATCCTCTATGATAGTTCTCCTCAACGAAAACAATCATTTAGTTCTTGCCACTGCTGCTTCAAACCCGTGTCTAACTATGTACAAACCAGTGACAATTGAATCAGGAATACCTATAACTTATATTCCTATTACAAACAAGTATGATCCCAGAAGCTATTGGTGGAAAATAGAATACTTGAACAGAAAGATCCAGTTATGTTATGATAAACTAGCACACTATCATGCCGCAAAGATCAAGGAAGCCGAAGAACAAATTCTAGAGAAGACTCTGCAATACTTTTATTCAGGGAAACTTACTGAAGGAGTTGCTAAAAATATTGTACACCAAGCCTTTAATATCGAAGAAGAAATAATAAGTAAAGACCTAGAATTTCTTACGAAAGTTAAGTGTAGACCCCCACTACTGTATTCGTTGATACTGAAATACAGTAGTAGAAAAGTCTCAATGCATCTCTGAAGAACTTAGTAATTTCTTTAACAGTATAGGTGTTGTTAGACTTGTTACATATATGAGTACTAGTGCTGATAAATAAAGCTCCATTGATAACACACCTAGCGTGAGACCAACTACAGCAATCACTAGATCAACTCCAGCCCTGGGCATCATCCCAATACCTATAATAATTGATGAATGAGTATCCATACCCATAGCTTTAGCCACTCCCCCACATCCAAGAACCTTTCCTATTACACCAGCTAAAACAATAGCAATCACAACTCCTATTACATTGTATACATTTACCTTTCCTAAAACATCCCATGGATTCAAAAGTATACCTGCATAAACAAAGAAGAATGGAGAAATCATTTGGACAAATATCTCAAAAAACCTGTATGTTCTTTCACTCCTAACCACTTTGCTCAAAGCTAAACCAGCTAAATACGCACCTATTAATGGTGATAAACCTAGATAGGATGATAGAACAGCCATAAGCATACCAATGATTAATAATTGAATAA
The DNA here is from genome assembly GCA_021159785.1 of Staphylothermus sp. Classification (GTDB taxonomy): domain Archaea; phylum Thermoproteota; class Thermoprotei_A; order Sulfolobales; family Desulfurococcaceae; genus JAGHDU01. Next base: position 1,828 of record JAGHDU010000054.1, read on the forward strand.
TGGGTGTGTCTAATAGTCTTGAGTTCATAATGATTTTGTTAAATAATTTGTCTGAAAACTTGTAAATAAAATAAAATAATCCAAACACAATGATTAACCCAATAATGATCTGTGTAATTGATTCATGCTTTATTTCTCCATAGTAAGCCATACTGGACGTTAAAGCAAATAGAGCCATAGCCATTACATCATCCGCAAAGGCAGCACCCAAAATGATCTCCCCCGCCTTAGTCCTAATTGCACCTAGTTCTAGGAGAGTCATAGATGTAACACTAACACTTGTTGGAGTCAATATAGTGGCTATGAATAATGCTGTAATAAATGGGTAATTAAAAGCTAATGCTATAACATAAGCTAGAATAAAAGTAGTGATAACACCACCAAGTCCTACAAACACAGCGTTCAAACCATATTTTTTAGCAACCTCAATATCTGTCTCTAAACCAGCCAAGAAGATTAATACTACAATACCTAACCATCCAATAACTTCGATATTATGAGTGGCTGTTATAAGACCGAGAACGGTAGGCCCTATAATAATACCTGCAAGCAGGTCTCCAAGAATAGGCGGCTGTCCTAACCTAACTATTATTTCTTCCAACGACTTAGCTAGTACGAGCACAATGGCCAGGTCCAACAGTATTAATAACTCAGTATTCATGACAACCATCGTTGCCGAGTACTAATACAAGCACAGTAGTATTATATACATGTGGATAAATAAAGAAAACTATCGCTTGATAACTAGATAGAATTTATTGTATCGGGGTCCTTTAATACGTGTCCAGTATATATGAACACACTTTTGTACCGTTGTGATGGTATATAATACTAGTCTGATACTTGCCAGAGAGAATATAGACAGAGTCTTTTTCCCTATATGGGGATGTTTAATAAACTATATTTTGTATTTAGAAAAATCTTTAGTATGTAGG
>JAGHDU010000230.1 GCA_021159785.1 Staphylothermus sp.
AGGGGATAGACAAGAAAACACTGCTTGGATGTGGTTAAAGAAAGCACGTGAAGATGTATTTAGAGCACTTAATTCTTCAACAATACTAGAGGCGTATGAGAAATCGCCTCTAAGCGTGGAGTATCTATTAAAAGCTGAAGCTAGTGATTGGTTCTGGTGGTATGGATGGGATGGCGGAGGATCGCCAGAAACGTTTGATCCGTTGTTTAAAGCATATTTAAGAAAAGCATATGAATATGCTGGTTTAGAGCCGCCTAACTATCTGTATGCTAGTTTCTATCCGAATGGAGAATCTAAGGGTTCGCTTAACACCTATATACCTAAACCATTGAATACAACAATAAAGATCGACGGTGAATTAGATAGTACATGGAGCCAATTAATTAGTATTGAGAAAGGCTTGAACATAACCGTGGGACCAAAATATGTGAAGTCAACATACCTAGGTGTTGACGGGTATGGATTGTATGCTGTATTCATTCCTTGGAATATAGAAGTTCTAAATAATGATAACGTAAAAATAGCAATATATTTATCATCACCACGTCGTAGCTTAAGCCCATATCATCCAGGATATAATGTATTCATAAGAAATTCCATAATGGATCCAGGACATGCTATTGCTTTCGAGATCCTTATAGACCCTGCTAAAGGAACCGGATATGTGAATGCAGCAGATGGTAATGGAGGATATATAAGTCTTTACCCTGTCGATGTAGGTATAAGTGACACAGTAGAAATATACGTTCCATGGAGTTACTTAGGTCTTTTAACGGGTGATCTAGTGTATCTATCAATAGTTGTCTATGAGAACTTTGAGCCAATAGAATATTCTACAAGACTTGGCTACACTTATAGAATAAAAGTACCACCTCCACCAACAGCTGGAGTCTCTGGCAAAATCGTTTTCGAAATGAAAGACCCCGAAGGAGACGATGACGGACCGGGAGGCTATCAGTATCCATTGAATAATGTATTTCAACCCGGAGTATTTGATATACTGGAATTCAAAGTTGTAGACCAAGGGGATAAAGTAGTATTTGAAATTAAAGTTAAGAACCTAGGAGATAATCCATGGGGCGGACCAAATGGATTCTGTTTGCAATACGTTCACATTTATATACACACAACTGCAGAACTTCCTGGAAGAACGGATACGTATGGGTTAAACGTGAATATATCAGAAAATAGTCAATGGCATATCGCATTGCTCCTAGCCCCTGGATGGGAAACAGAACCTGTGCCAACAGGGCAAAGATCTGCAATATACTATTACAACGATACCGTTGTTGTACAAGATGATTACTTCAAAGTATATGCTGATGAGACAACAAATACAATTAGAGCTATTGTAGACAAGAAGCTTTTGATCGATATAGAAAACATTGATAAATGGAAATATGTTGTTGTTCTAACGAGCTATGATGGATATGGTCCTCAAAGAATAAGACCAATAAATCCACAGCCAACAGAGTGGACTCTTGGCGCTCCAGGATATGAGTTAGCAATATTAGCTGGAGTATTACCCAAGATCATGGATTTGCTTGCGCCAACGAAGGAACTACAATATAGTATGTTGAAAAGCTTTGATATCGAAAACAAGAAACCAGCTGTCCTCGAAGGTATTAGCAAGGAAGCAGTCACGCCACCCACGAACGTAACACAAACAGTCACTACAACAATCTACGAGACAAGCACAATAACCAGTACTGTTGAGAAAACTTCAACCACAACAATAACTAGTACACAGCAAGTAACGACTACACATACATCAATATCCACGACTACAGTAACAATAACCCCAAGTGAAATGTTAGCTCTCTACATGCTCATAGGACTATTACTTGGCGTCCTAGTAGGTTATTTAGCTACTTGGATGCTTCGCAGAAAAAGTTGAAGATAGATCAAAAACCTATAAATTCTCCAAATATTTTTACTTTATAACCACACCTTGGACATTTATGTTCTGGTGTCAGGTTCCAGCTTATTACTCTGTGATTCCGCCTAACTATTAATTTCTTACCGCATTTGGGACATATAGTATCTTGGTATTCTTCCTGTAAGACATTCCCTATGTAAACATACTTTATCCCAGCCTTCTTGGCCTTATTAAATGCACTAAATAGTTTTGTAAAAGGTGTTGGTTTTTCATGATACTTGAATGCGGGATAGTATCTGTTCACATGTAGGGGTATGTCTTCACCTAAGTATTTGATATGGTTATCTATGATCCATTCAAAACACTCTTCCCAATCATTGGCTCCAGTCACCATTAAATATATCATTTCTACATGGCCGCCGTTATCGAGTATGTATTTTGCATTTCTATAAACAACAGAGGGGTCAGCTGATAAGTATCTACGATATGTTTCGGGGCATCCTTTAATATCTATGCTAAAACCAGTATATCCAGCTTCCAGTAGTGCTTTCAAAGTACTTAATGTCATATATCCATTAGTTACAATGGTTAGATATAGATCTTTATCTTTTGCAGCTAACCCTATATCAACTAAGTATTCTAGCTGGATAGTGGGTTCATTAAAACTAGCACATAAACCATGTACATTGGACTTTACAGCATACTCGACTAGTTTATCTGGTTCTAGAATCAACGAGGATTCTAATGAGGGCTTGTTCCAACTTAAGTAATAATTCTGGCACCAAGGACACTTGAAGTTACATCCCCACCCAGAAAAAGTTAATGCAATACTGTTTGGATAATAGTGGAAAAGCGGCTTAATCTCAATGGGTCTAGGCTCGAGTGCACTTATCATTCCATACGCTAGATTATATAGTTCACCATTAATGTTAACATAGTTATTGCAAAAGCCCGTTAGACCATTTGCTAATATGCATTTCCTTTCACAAATCGAACATTGGACAAGCTTTTTATCAACTCTGTAGATTCTGTAAAATTTCTCAGAAACCCTTCTAGGAGATAGTTCTGATGTTCTGTATTCATGCATTGGATAAGTCACCGAGCAATATATAATCTATCTCTATCTTTTAGAAAAAGAAAGCTGGATATTAACAAATATATTATCAAAATAATAAAGATCCAGTGC
>JAGHDU010000012.1 GCA_021159785.1 Staphylothermus sp.
AGCTAGATAGTTCTTAAAGTCTTCACCTAGTATTAGTTTGCCCACGAAGCTATTGTCTTTGAGGAATTGCTGGAAGGTGTCTGAATAATATGCTTCTCTAACAGCGTCAACTAGGATCTGAACTCTCTCTTTAGGTGTTCCCTTGGGAGCTGCTAATCCTGCCCATCCACAAATTGCTACATCGTATCCGAGTTCTTTCAATGTTGGTACATCCTCTAGTCCTTCGACTCTTTCATCGCTCATTACTGCGAGAATTCTGACCTCTCCTGAATCGTATAATGGCTTGGCCTCACCTGATCCGACAAATGCTATGTCTATACCGCCAGAGATTAGCTCTTGTAGAGCTGGTGCTGCACCTTGGCTTGGTACCCAAACTACATCATCTGGTGATGCACCGATAGCTTTGAGAAAGGCTATTCTTGCTATGTCCCATACACCGGCTTGTGCTGTACCAGAGGCTTTTAATTCACCTGGATGCTCCTTGATGTACTGTACTAAGTCGTCTACAGTCTGCCATGGGGCGTCTGCCTTCACGACAATAACTGCTGGGTTACAAATCAGCATTGCTATTGGTTCGAAGTCTTCATATGTGATGTCAAGAGTCCCTATCCATGGGAATATGTTTAACTCGATCGTAATTGCTGTTAGTGTATATCCGTCAGGTTGTGCTTCTGCACCGGCTTTAAATGTAGCAGCTCCTCCACCACCTACTTTGTTTAATACGTTGATCTCAACACCGAATTTTTCTTGGAGAAGTGATGCTATAGTTCGTGTTGTTCTATCTGTACCACCGCCTGGGCTCCATGGAACATAGATTGTTATTGGCTTTGATGGATACTTTTCTTCCGCTGTCTGTGTGTATAGATAATATCCAACGCCTACAGCTGCTATTATAACTATGAGTACTATTACGAGGGCAGTGGTTTTGGTGAGAGCCGGGTACCCGGACATACTACCACCTATGAATGGTTAATTATTGTCATTTAATTTTTAATTGGAAACAATATTAAAAAATAACGGTTGTAACTGAGTTTACTGAAAATAAAACTTATCAGATTTAATTATTATTTATTCTGTTAAGGTAGAGCTTTGCACCCTCAATTAGATATTTCATATCGTGTGATAATGATATGAAATTGTATCCCATTTCTAGTGCTTTTTGGGCGAATTCGGGTGTTTCTGCCATTATTCCTACGATCTTATTATATTTTGATGCCCTTCTCGCAATGTCTTGAAGAATATTCAAGAATTCTGGTGACTGTGTTTTGCCAAATAATCCTAGGGAAGCTGAGAGATCCGCTGGACCTACGAATATTCCTGATACTCCATCTACTTCTATAATTTCTTCTAGATTCTCATATCCAGACTTTGTCTCGATCTGTGCTATTAAAATCGCTCGTTTATTCCAGTTATTAAAGTATTCGACAGCGTTCCAGAAACCATACATTATACATCTACGGGGTCCCACGCCTCTGATACCATGTGGCGGGTATCTTATAGCTCTAACGGCTTTCATTGCTTCATCTTTATTGTTGACCCATGGAACAATTATTCCTGCAACACCTAAGTCCAGGGCTCTTTTAATCTCCACTGGATCATTCCATGGGACACGCACTAAGGGTACAACGTCTGATCCTTTTAGAGCCATTAACATTTTTTCAATATCACTGATAGTTAGTGGCGCATGTTCCATATCGAACAAGAACCAATCAAACTGTAAATTGGACAGTATTTCAACTACTTCAGGATGAGATATCGTAATCCATGTTCCGAGCAGTGGCTGATTGTTCTTTATTTTTTCATGGAATCTATTATACCATTTATCATATACATCCAACTTTATATCACCAATACTGTTTTTGATCAATAGACAACTTATTTTATCATAAGAGCTTGTTATAATTCTAATTATGTTTCAGTTATTTAAGAATACAGCTAATATTTTTATTATTTCGCGCTGAAATTTATTATAAAAGAGAAAAATAACGTTGCATAGGTGTTGAATTTGAAACTCGTTCCTATTGGTATCGCAATGCTAGGTGATGAACGTAGAACCGTTATGGATCGTGTAGAATCCAAATGCAAATACCAAATAGAAAAATTCGCAGATATATTGAGAAATAAGATCGAATACATAAACGGAACTAAGCCAGAAATAGTAGTAGCACCCAAGATAATATCATCAATAAAGGATTCTAAGGAAGTAGGAGAATATTTCCTTAGTAAGGGCGTTAGGATCCTAGTACTATTGTACTACATATGGAACTATCCATATTTGGTATGGCCATTAGTCGATATTGTAGGAAAAGATAAACCAATTCTTCATGTATCAAATAATGAAGGACTATATCCTGGAAACGTAGGACTACTAGCCACTGATGGAGCTCTAAGACAAGCTGGACTCCGAACCCATAGACTAATAGGCGATCTTGATGATCCAAAGCTACAAGACGAAGTAGTAAAATGGATCATAGCTGCTGAAGCATATGTTTCCCTACGTGGACAAGTATATGGTATGTATGGCGGACACTCAATGGGTATGGAAACAGGATACTTCCACATGATCCCCATACAGAAAACATTCGGAGTCACAGTATATCAAATAGACCAACTATGGCTAGTTAAGGAGATGGAAAAGGTCCCCGAAGAAGAAGTTGAAAAAGGATTCAAATGGTTAAGCGAGTTATTGGGAGATCGCATAAAATACGATGGTAAAGCATTAACCCCTGAGAAACTAAAGATGCAACTAAGACTTTACTTAGCAATGAAAAAAGTTAATGAAGAATATGGCTTCGACTTCTGTGGTATAAAGGGACAGAGAGAATTATCAGAACACGTCGTAATACCCGATATCGCCGAAATGTTGATGAACGACCCCTATGACTGGAATGGTCCCAAAGAACCCTTCGTATGTGCTACTGAAGCCGATTCTCTAGGAGCTTTAACAATGCAAATACTAAAATACATCAGCAGAGGTCTACCAGTACTATTCGCTGATGTAAGATTATACGTACCAGAAAAAGACATATGGGTATTCGTTAACTCAGGTGAACATGCAAGCTTCTATGCATCATATAGCCTCGATCCCAAAGTGAACTTTAGAAAAATAACACTGTGGCCGGCCGAGGAAATGTACTTCCCAGCAGGGGGAGCCTCTGTAGAATTCGACTCTGATCCCGCTGAAATGACTTTCGCAAGACTTGGTATTAGAGATGATAAATTATACATGGTAATTGTAAGAGGAGACGCAATAGATCTCCCAGAAGAAGAGAAAAAGAAAATCAAGGAACAAACCAATCCAACATGGCCACACATGTTCGTCAAACTAAAAGCTAGCTACGAAGAATTCATCAATGTCTTCCCAGCAAACCACATACACGGAATACCAGGCGATCACGTAAAAGAACTAGTTTACTTCTGCCAAATAGCAGGAATAAAACCAATCGTACTAGGTGAAGACAAGAAACGATTCCTACCTCCATTATGGGAGCAATTAAAATAATCCATACACATTTTTTCCTATAACATCACATCCCAGTAATCCATAAAACAAAGCCACATCCACATTTTTAATGATATATTCATATATAGGAGAGGATTCAAATTGTCAAAAAGAATATTAATCATGATAGGCCCCGACTTCGAAGATTTAGAACTCTTCTATCCATTATATCGACTAAAAGAGGCAGGATTTGAAATAACAATTACTGCCCCATGGAAAGGTAAATTATCCGGGAAACACGGGTATACTGTCGAGGTTGATAAGTCATTTGATGAAATCAACCCGGATGAATATGATGCCTTAGCAATACCAGGTGGACGTGGACCCGAAAGGATAAGGGTTTTTACACGTGAACAAGCCATAAGAATTGTCCAGCATTTTATGGATAATGGAAAACCAGTAGCTGCAATCTGTCACGGTCCACAACTTCTTATCAGTGCTGAATGTGTAAAAGGATATAGATTAACAAGTTACCCCGGCATATCTGATGATATAAAAGCTGCTGGCGGGATATGGGTTAATGAACCAGTAGTAGTAGATAGGAATCTAGTTACAGCGAGAATACCCGATGATCTCCCATATTGGATGAAAGAATTCATAAGATTGCTTTTATCATGAAAAATATATAGAATTAAATCTGCACAAGTGATTTAAAATGCGTAATTTAGTACTACTCGGCTTCGATCTCGGAGCTAGTAGTGGTAGAGCCATAATAGGCAAACTCGACCTTGATAACAAGAGACTCGAAATAGAGGAAATATACAGATTCCCTAACGGACCAATACGAATAGGCAAGAACATGTATTGGGACATACTAATGATATGGAAAGAAATGAAATCAGCAATCCTTCAAGCATATAAAAAATACAAAGATGACCTTGTATCCATTGGAGTAGATACATGGGGTGTTGATTTCGGTTTACTTGACAACAATGGCGAGTTAATAGGATTTCCACATAGTTATAGGGACCCACGCAATAAAGAAGCTATGGATGAACTACTCAGTAAGATTCCTAAGGAGAAAATCTATATGCGTACTGGAATACAATTTACACCCATTAATACCTTGTATCAATTATATGCAATGGTCCGAATAAATTCAACACAGTTAAAAGCAGCCAAAACCTTCCTAATGATACCAGACATATTTAATTACTGGCTATCAAGCACTATAGCATCAGAATTTACTGAAGCATCAACAACCCAATTCCTCGATCCACGAACAAAAACATGGACTTATGATCTACTTGAGGAAATAGGTATACCCACCGATATATTTCCAGAAATAATCGAACCTGGAACATACTTGGGCAAAATTGATAAAATACTAGCAGAGGAACTAGGTATTTCCAAAGATATTTCTATTATAGCACCCGCAACTCATGATACAGCTTCAGCTATAGCAGCTGCACCAATTGAGGAAGATTACGGATATGTAAGCTGCGGAACATGGAGCCTCGTGGGAATAGAATTGTATAAGCCATTAATTAACAAGAAATCAATGGAATACAATTTCACAAATGAGGGAGGAGCTTTCAATACAATAACATTTCTTAGGAATATACAGGGAATGTGGTTTCTCCAAGAAATAAAACGTGCATTGGCACTAAAGGGCGAAAACTATAGTTATGAAGAATTAACAAAAATGGCTGCCGAGGCAAGAGGATTTATAGCATTCATAGATCCCGACAATCCGAGATTCTTATCACCAATCAACATGATTGATGAGATAATGAAGTTCCTTGATGAAACCAAACAAGAAAAACCCAAGAACATAGGCGAATTAGTAAGAATTGTACTGGAAAGCCTAGCTTTAAAATACAGGAGAGTATTTGAACAAGCACAAGACCTTACAGGTAGAAAGATACGCCAAATAAACATATTTGGAGGAGGATCCCGTAACTGGTTACATAATCAATTGGTCGCCGATTTCAACAATGTTCTTGTAGTAGCCGGACCATCTGAAGCAACATCTATTGGAAATATTCTACTACAAGCAGCTGGACTAGGATACATTAAATCCCTCAGAGAACTAAGAGAAATCGTTAGATAATTTGAATGAGTTTCTAACGATTTCTCTTAGTTCTCTGAGGGA